>NC_012691.1:3257500-3471292 GCF_000023065.1 Tolumonas auensis DSM 9187 | reverse complement strand
GTCTGATCATTCATAAGACCTTCTATTTTACTCCCTTTTGCGGATCGATCTCCAGATCTTGTTCGCAGGATCTTCACAATCATTGCAGATCATGTGACTAGTTTTGTGGATAATGACGGGATAACATGGGGTTATGTTCACTATTTATCCACAACATTACTCACCGATGATCGACTGATCTCATCAAATAACACATGCCGCCACTGCCGGACCGCCAGTACCAGTGTCGTACCGTGTTTTTCATCCATCGGCAGGCTGCGATCCCCCCGTGTCAGCTCACTGAACTCCCGCGCCCAGCGGGTCATTAGCTGTTGTAACTCGCGGTTACTGCTGCTGCATAACAGCCCGTTCAGCACCAGCAGTTTCTCGGTCTCTTTATCAAAGCGGGACTGGAAAAAGTCCTGTTGTACCCGATGCAGAAAAAAACGCTGGATCGGACCATCCGGTAGCCAGCTGAAATGGGTCGCCAGCAGTAACCGGATCCGGTTACCCGGCAACAGGTCAATGATCTTCAATCGATCCAGTGCCGCCAGCTTGCGCACACACTCCGTTTCGGTCAGGGCATAGTGCGATAACAGATCCTGAAAGGTAAAACCATTGATGACACTGACCGCCACCAGCAATAACAACTGATCAGCCGCAATTTCCTGTTCCTGTTGTAACGTCAGCTGGGTCAGTTGCGGTTGTTGCTGTGCCTGCTGCATCAGTTCGGCAAATTCTATCTGTAGCCAGTCACAAAGTTGTTCCAGCCGTTGCAGACTGAAACTCTGGCTGGCAAACAGGCGTTTTACTGATGCTTCACTCAAGCCGAGCAACTGCGCGACATCCGCGTACGTTTTTCCCTGTCCCCGCAGCTGCTTTTTTAATACCTGTAACAGGTTACTGGTCTGACTCATTAAGCACCCTCACTGATAAAAGTATCGCCAAACAATACCATGAGGTGTAACAGACGCAACAAGGTGAATTCCATTTGTAAAAAACGATACTATTACTCACGATATGACTATCTGTTGTATGCAAATCAGGATCTTCCTTATGTTCAAACTATTGGGTCAGCGGGGCGCCCTCGCCTTTCTGCTGGCCGGCTTTATGAATGCCTTCGTCGATCTCGGGCATAAAATCATTATTCAGAATACGGTTTTCAAGATTTATGACGGTTCACAACAGGTGATCCTGACTGCCATCGTCAATGCCCTGATCCTGCTGCCATTTATCATGTTTTTTGCGCCAGCCGGTTTCAGCTCGGATAAATACCCGAAAGATAAGGTCATGCGTATCTCTGCCTGGATTGCAGTGGGGTTAACCCTGGCGATCACGCTTTGTTATTACATGGGCTGGTTCTGGCCCGCGTTTGCCATGACATTCCTGCTGGCGATACAGGCCACCTTCTATTCCCCGGCCAAATATGGCTACATTCAGGCACTGTTTGGCAAGAACCATCTGGCGGAAGCCAACGGCGCGGTACAGGCCGTTTCGATCATTGCCATTCTGGCGGGCACGATTGCTTTCACCGTGGTATTTGAGCTGTGGTTCCCGACTGGCGTAAAAGACAGTGGTCCGATCCTCGAGTCGCTGGCACCCGCCGGCTGGATGCTGGTGGGATGCACGGTCTTTGAACTGATACTGTTATACCGTTTACCCACACTGGAACATTCGCAGCCGATGCCAGCCTTTGACTGGCGTAACAGCTTGCGGGCAGAACAATTTCAGCAGGAGCTGGCCCCCGTCCTGGAGCGTGATGTGATCCGCTTGTCCGTACTGGGCTTGTCGTTGTTCTGGGCCGTGGGTCAGGTGTTACTGGCCGCCTTTCCGGCGTTTGCCAAAGAGGCCGCCGGAATCGAAAACACGCTGGTTCTGCAGGGCGTACTGGCCTGTACCGGTCTTGGTATTGCGCTGGGTTCTGCACTGGCCGCGCGCTTATCACGTAACTATATTGCCACCAGCCTGATCCCGGTCGGTATCGTCGGTGTCGCGGCGGGTCTGGTGATGCTGCCGCAATTCAATGACATTACGTTCTATGCGCTTGATTTTCTGCTGATCGGGACCGCCGGCGGCATGTTTATCGTTCCGCTGAATGCCCTGATCCAATTCCACAGCCGGGAAGATGAGCTGGGAAAAGTGATTGCCGGGAATAACCTGTTCCAGAATATCGCCATGCTCTCGTTTCTGGTGCTGACGGTCGTTGTGGCACATTTAGGTTACGACGGTAAACATCTGCTCTATCTGATGGCCGGTGTTACTGTGCTGGGCTGTATCTATACCATCCGCAAGATGCCGCAAACCTTGCTGTTGTTTATTGCGCAGAGTTTGCTGAAACAACGCTATAAAGTAGATATTCAGGGTATTCAGAATATTCCGGCTACTGGTGGTGTTCTGCTGCTGGGCAACCATATCAGCTGGATAGACTGGGCGATTGTGCAAATTGCCTGTCCGCGGCCGGTGCGCTTCGTGATCATTAAAAGCATCTACGAGCATAAATACCTGAAATGGCTGTTCCGCTTGTATGGCTGTATCCCGATAGCGAATGCCGCCAGCCGCCGCTCGCTGGAAACCATCAGTGAACTGCTGACGCAGGGTGAGGTGGTTTGCCTGTTTCCGGAAGGCGGCATCAGCCGTAACGGCCACCTCGGCGAGTTCCGTCGTGGTTTTGAACTGGCCTGCAGACATGTCAGCGATGATGTGGTGATTGTGCCTTTTTATCTGCGTGGTCTGTGGGGCAGCCAGTTTTCCCGTTCATCCAATAAACTGAAAACACTGCGCCGCAGCGGTTATTACCGTGAAATCATCGTTGCCTTTGGCCAGCCGCAGCCTAAAAACAGTAATGCGGTAGCCATCAAACAACGCGTATTTGATCTCTCGGTACAATCCTGGCAGCGGCATGTGGATAATCTGCCAACGCTGACCAATGCCTGGATCAGCAGTGTGAAAAAAGCGGAACGCCGCAAGTTATCCCTGGCGGATGGCATCTCGAAACCACTGACCGCCGATAAAGCGCTGGCTGCCGCCTGGGCATTGTCGCACCGTATCCGTCAGATAAGCCCGGAACAGAATATCGGCTTACTGCTGCCCACCAGCACCGGTGGCGTGCTGTGCAACATGGCGACGCTGCTGGCAGGAAAAACGATTGTTAACCTGAACTACACCGCCAGTGAGCAGGCACTGAAAACGGCGATTGAACAAGCCCGGATCCAGACTATCTACACCTCCCGGCGCTTCATTGAACGGCTGGTAAAACGGAATCCGGACGCCGTTTCCGTACTGGAAGGCCGGTATATTATTTATCTGGAAGATTTACGCAGTCAGATCCATTTCAATGAGACATTCTGGCGCTGGTTCGCGATACAGATACTCCCTGCCCGCCTGCTGAAGCGGATCTGTAATCATACCCATGACAGTCAGCAGACAGCGGCCATCCTGTTTTCCAGCGGCAGCGAAGGTCAGCCGAAAGGCGTCATGCTCAGTCATCAGAACATTATGGCCAACCTGAAGCAGATCTCCGATGTGGTCAACACCCAGGAACAGGATGTACTGATGTCCTGCCTGCCACTGTTCCACGCTTTCGGTCTGACCGTGAATCAGTTTATGCCGCTGATTGAAGGCATTCCGGTGGTCTGTCATGCCGACCCGACCGATGCGGTCGGTGTGGCGAAAAGCGTCGCGCAATACCGGGCAACAATTCTGTGCGGTACGTCTACCTTCTTCCGCCTGTATGCCAAACACCCGAAAGTACACCCGCTGATGATGGAAAGCCTGCGCATTGTGGTGGCCGGAGCCGAAAAACTGAATCCGGCGGTACGCGAAGCCTTTCTGACCCGCTTCAATAAGCACATTCTGGAAGGTTATGGAGCGACCGAAACCACACCGGTGGCCAGTGTCAATCTGCCGGACAGTCTCGATACCCAGTACTGGGATCTGCAGATTGGCAGTAAGCATGGCAGTGTCGGTATGCCGTTACCCGGCTCCAGTGTACGGATTGTTGATCCGGTAACGTTTGCTGAACTACCGACCGGCAGTGACGGCATGATCCTGATTGGCGGCCCGCAGGTGATGCAGGGCTATCTGAATAATCCGGAAAAAACCGCCAGCGTCATCAAGGAAATCGACGGCAGCCGCTGGTATGTCACCGGTGATAAAGGGCATCTGGATGAAGATGGTTTCCTGTTTATCGTCGATCGTTACTCCCGCTTTGCCAAAATCGGTGGTGAAATGGTCAGCCTGAGTGCTGTCGAACTGGCAGTACAACAGGTATTGGCAGAAGAAACGGAAGTGATTGCCATGAATCTGCCGGATGAAAAAAAAGGTGAACAGATCATTTTGCTGACGACAGCAGCACTGGAAAAAGATGCGTTGCGAAAAGCCATGCTGGCGCAAGGCTGTAATCCATTGTTACTGCCAGCGCAGATCCTGCAGCTGGATCATTTACCCAAACTGGGCTCAGGCAAGACTGATTTTGGCCTGGCCCGGCAGGTCGCATTACAGGCCCGGATACAAGATCCTGAAGAGTGATCTTGCTACATGGGCATAAACCGATATAATCGCCCGCCGCGATCTTTAATTGATCGTGGTGGTTTTCACGAGGATCCGGGTAAAACGACAACCTTACATGTCTGCTTCTGCTGGTTATTGATGAGCTGGCCGATTGACGTGTAGCTGTTATCTGTTTAAAATCCCGCCTCTTTGAATTGATGTTTTCGCCATTACATCGGCGCGTCGATAGGCGACAGCATCAAATCTGTACAGTTAATTCACGGATTATAGCTATGAAACGTACTTTCCAACCTTCAGTACTGAAACGTGCTCGTAACCACGGTTTCCGTTCTCGTATGGCAACAGTCGGTGGCCGCAAAGTTCTGGCTGCTCGCCGCGCTAAAGGTCGCGCTCGTCTGACCACTGTTTAATGGTCAAGCAAGTAACCTTTCCTCGGGAGTTACGTCTGTTAACTCCCGACACTTTTCAAAAAGTTTTCGCGCAACCAGTGCGAGCTTCCTCCCCGCATCTCACTCTGCTGGCAATTCGTAACGACCTGACACATCCCCGTCTGGGTTTAGCTATACCCAAAAAAGCACTGAAACGTGCGGTATGGCGTAACCGGGTAAAACGTCAGATCAGAGAAAGTTTTCGTTTGCATCAACATGAACTGCCGCCGATTGATATTGTGGTGATCGCCAAAGCCCCTGTGCGTGGATTAGAAAACCCCGATTTATCACAACTGCTGGATAAGCTATGGCGCACCCTCGCACGCCGCAGCAACGACTAGCAGTTGCACTCATAAGAGTCTACCAGTGGGTCATTAGTCCTCTTCTTGGCCCACGTTGCCGCTTTACACCGACCTGTTCTCAATACATGATTAATGCAATTTGCCTACACGGTCTCATAAAAGGCATTTGGTTAGGTGGCAAACGTCTATTAAAATGTCACCCTTTACATTCAGGCGGCCATGATCCGGTTCCGCAACCTCAGCAATCGAAGCGAAGAAAATAACTATGCAACCTCAACGTAATCTCCTCTTGATCGGCTTATTGCTGGTCTCCTTCATGCTCTGGCAGAGCTGGATGGTTGATAAGGCTCCAAAAACCGCAACCCCGGCGACCGCGGAAAGTTCTGTTCCCGCTTCATCAGGTGGTGATGTTCCGAATCAAAACGACGCCAGCAATGCGAAACATGCCCTGCTGACCCTGCGTTCTGATGTGCTGGAACTAACTGTTGATACCCTGGGGGGTGACATTGTTGAAGCTAAACTGCTGAAACAAACAGAAGCTCAGGGTTCTGACAAACCATTTGTATTGCTGGAAAAAAAACCTCAGCGTCAATACATCGCTCAGAGTGGTCTGATCGGTCGTGATGGCGTGGACAACCAGGCTGAACGCCCGGTCTATACTGCAAACGGTACCGAATTTGCGCTGGTTGAAGGCAAAGATGAACTGGTTGTGCCGATGACCTTCACCGATGCCAAAGGTAACGTATTCACGAAACGTTTCGTTCTGAAGCGTGAAAGTTATGCGGTTGGCGTTGATTATCAGGTTAAAAACGTTTCTGCCCAGCCACTGGAGATTCAGTTCTACGGTCAGCTGAAACAGACCATCGCTGCACCTGAAGGCAGCAGCACCCCGGGAATGATGGCCAGTGCCTTCCACGGTGCCGCTTATTCATCAGCTGAACAGCGTTATGAAAAAGTAAACTTTTCCGATATCGGTGAAACGAAACTGGATGTTGCTACCCAGGCTGGCTGGGCCGGCATGCTGCAGCACTACTTCGTGACGGCCTGGACCGGTAAAGCCGATGCACAGAACCACATTTACGGCAAAGCGGTGAGTGTGAATGCCGATGTGAAAGACAGCGGTGAAGCGATTATCGGCATCAAACTGCCACTGACCACCATTGCGGCAAACAGTGAAGCGGTTGTTGGTACCAGTCTGTGGATTGGTCCGAAACTGCAGGATCAGATGGCCGCTGTTGCACAGCATCTGGACCTGACTGTTGACTACGGTTACCTGTGGTTCATCGCTCAGCCACTGTTCCAGCTGCTGCAGTTCCTGCATGGTCTGGTGGGTAACTGGGGTGTGGCAATCATCCTGATCACCATGATTGTCCGTGGCGTGATGTACCCGCTGTCAAAAGCACAGTACACCTCGATGGCGAAAATGCGTCTGCTGCAGCCAAAACTGACTGCACTGCGTGAGCGTTTAGGTGATGACCGCCAGAAAATGTCTCAGGCGATGATGGAGCTGTACAAAGAAGAGAAAGTTAACCCGCTGGGTGGCTGCTTCCCGCTGCTGATCCAGATGCCTATCTTCATCGCACTGTACTGGACACTGATGGAGTCTGTGGAACTGCGTCATGCGCCATTTGCTTTGTGGCTGACTGACCTGTCGGTTAAAGACCCTTATTACGTGTTGCCGCTGCTGATGGGTGCCACCATGTGGTACATCCAGAAGATGAGCCCGACCACGGTCACTGACCCGATGCAGCAGAAAGTGATGCAGTTCATGCCGATCGTGTTCACTTTCATGTTCCTGTGGTTCCCGTCTGGTCTGACACTGTACTGGGTGGTAAGTAACATCGTAACTATCATTCAGCAGACACTGATCTTCCGTCAGCTGGAGAAAAAAGGTCTGCACAGCCGTAAGAAGTAAGTTTCTTCCGGCAGACTTCAGAGCCCCGCTACCTGCGGGGCTTTTTATATTCGGCATTCACCGTAATATTCATTACAATTTCAAAAAGCATCCTATTCCGAGAATCTTCATGCACATTGACACTATCGTCGCACTCGCCACCCCGCCCGGTCGTGGTGGTATCGGTATTCTGCGTATTTCCGGTCCGCTGTGTAAGCTCGTAGCAGAACAGGTATTGGGCAAGATCCCGAAAGTACGCCATGCAGAGCTGCTGCCGTTTTGTGACGTTGATGGTAAAGCGCTGGATCAGGGTATTGCATTGCTGTTTAAAGCGCCTTACAGCTTCACAGGGGAAGATGTGCTGGAACTGCAGGGGCATGGCGGCCCGGTAGTGCTGGATATGCTGTTACGTCGTATATTGACGATTAACGGCGTACGTCTTGCCCGCCCCGGTGAATTTTCTGAACGTGCCTTTATGAACGACAAACTGGATCTGGCGCAGGCAGAAGCGATTGCCGATCTGATTGAAGCCACCAGCGAACAGGCCGCCCGCTCGGCGATGCAGTCACTGCAGGGTGAATTCTCCACACGTATTCATCAGCTGGTCGATTCCCTGACCAATCTGCGCATCTATGTGGAAGCCGCAATTGATTTTCCGGAAGAAGAGATCGACTTTCTTTCTGATGGCAGAATCGCGAATGCCTTGTACGGTGTGATGGATGATCTGGCCCAGGTTAAACGCGAAGCACAGCAAGGTGCCCTGTTACGTGATGGTATGAAAGTGGTGATTGCCGGACGCCCGAATGCCGGTAAATCCAGCCTGCTGAACGCACTGGCCGGCCGGGAATCAGCGATTGTGACTGAAATTGCCGGTACCACCCGCGATGTGTTGCGTGAACATATTCATCTGGATGGCATGCCACTGCATATCATTGATACCGCCGGTCTGCGTGATACTGACGATACCGTGGAAAAAATCGGTATTGAACGCGCCTGGGCGGAAATTGAACAAGCCGATCGGGTGTTATTTATGGTCGATGGCACCACCACCGATGCGCGTAATCCGCATGATCTCTGGCCGGATTTTGTGGATCGGTTACCGGAAAACCTCGGTATCACCGTGGTACGCAATAAAGCCGATCTGACCGGTGAAGCGCTGACCGTCAGCGAAGAAAATGGCTATGCGGTGTATCCGATCTCCGCCAAGACCGGCCTCGGACTGGATGCGTTGCGCGAACACCTGAAAGCCTGCATGGGTTTCCAGAGCACGCTGGAAGGTGGTTTTATTGCCCGCCGACGCCATCTGGATGCTATTGAACGGGCCTCAGAGCGACTGGATGAAGCGAAAGTACAGCTTGAAATCTATCTTGCCGGTGAGCTGGTGGCCGAAGAGCTGCGTCTCGCTCAGGAGGCGTTAAGTGAAATTACCGGTGCGTTCAGTGCCGATGATCTGCTGGGACGGATTTTCTCGTCATTCTGTATCGGTAAATAAATCCGCATCATAAAAAAGGAGCCGCTGTGGCTCCTTTTTGCTTTTGCTCCGGAGTGAGACAAATGATGTTTAGGCTGGCTGCTCTTCTTTACTGCGGATCAGCGCCAGCAAATCATTTTCTGCCTTTTTACGGGCTGCGGTCTCAATTTCCAGTTTGGACGCCAGCGCCTTGGCGCTGTGCTCGGCATTCAGCTTTGCCACCCGTTCCTGTTCCAGGGTCTTATACATCTGATCCAGATCAGCCTCCAGACGAGAAACAGACTCCAGCTTCAGCTGTACTTTGACTAATTCCATTCTGGACTGCGTCGCAGATTCCTTTTCGATCTCAATCTCTGTCTGGGCACGTTTCAGTTCCGCATTCAGCTGGTCAAAACGGCCAGTGACTTCATCTTTGATTGCCCGTGCGGAATTCAGCTCGGCAGTTTGCTGTGTTGACTGCTGAGTCCGTTGATCAATTTCAGCCATCAGCTCGTCATTGGTCTGACGTAACGTTTCAATCTCGCTTTCAAGTGTCTTTTTTACATTATCAATCTGCCGGGTTATCAGCTCTTCCAGCGCTTGCTGTAGTTCTGAAGGCACAGAGACGACTGACTCCGCAGATGCCTGTTGCGCAGATTGCCATACCTGAAAGAAGCGCCAGATCTCTGACATAGAACCCGCTTGCAGACGCTTACGAACATCCAGTACCGTCGGTTTATTTCCTTCGGCACAGATGGCGTCTGCTGCTGCATTCACCAGCTCTTGCGTTATAATCATATTATTCATTGTGTTACCCGATTATTGATTTAATTTAGTTATAAATCCGCCGCAGAGCTGACGGAGTATCAAATGGCTTCAAGTATAGCCATATCATCTGCCAAAACGCATGGTTAATCCGATAACAATGTCAGAATCATTGCGTACATCACATCACCATCTTGCCCCGTAAATGCAAAAAATTTATGAACATAAAAAAACCGGGGCAGTTGAAATCTGCAACCCGGTTTTTCTGCATTAAAAAGTCAGATCTGACTGGCTAAGTCATAAGCATCACGAACCGCCTGGATAACATTGTTGATCTGTCTGGCATCACCCAGCAAATAGATGTCACTCCGTTCGGATTTCAAATTCTCATACAGCGAATTATTGGATTGATATCCTATTGCCGTCACCACCGAATCCGCTGGCTGGACGATGATCTGCTCAGCGGATTGCATCACCACTCCCGCCGCCGAAGCATGTGAAATGACGGTGTTGGTTTTCACCGTAATGCCCTTTTCCGGCAGTAACTGCTTCAGTGTTTCCGTGCTGCTGTAGCTGAGGGTGTGACTGACAGGCAATATTTCATTTTCTTTTTCTATCAGCATGACCTGCTTACCCTGATTCCGCAGCCATAACGCGGTTTCACAACCGACCAGTCCGCCACCAGCGACGATCACCGACTTTCCGGGATTTTTAGCCCCGGTCAGGACACTTTCAGCACTGAATATTTTATTAAACCCGGAAATCGCCTGTTTTACCGGCGTTGAACCGGTCGCAATCAGCACGATATCCGCATCACTTTGCCGGATAGCCTCTTCATCAATCCAGGAGTGCAGGTGTATGGGTACATTCAGCTCATGCAGTTCACTGCCATACCAATGGATCAGGGCATGACACTCTCTTTTAAAATCCGGCACCCCGGCCGCGACCAGATTACCGCCCAGATGATCTTTCTGCTCATACAGCTCGACCTTATGTCCTCGCCGGGCGGCAACGCGAGCCGCTTCCATCCCGGCGATACCGCCACCAATGATCATGATTTGTCTGGGTACTGCACTGTTTTTTTTCAGCATGGTTCAACCTGCCTGTGACTGATGACACAAAAATAAGTGATAACGAAAAACATCACTTACTGAATCAATTCAGCGGATGGAGCCAGCATAGAAAGTGGACAATAAACGGTCAATGCGGAAGGGGAAATACACCGAAGAATAATTGCGGGAATTTGAATCGGATCAACAAACAAAAATCTGCCAGAGACAGACAGACGAAAAAACTAAAAATTCAGCGCTGAATAATGAATTTAACTTAAAGAGAAAGGTATCCGCAGATACCTTTCTGTCAGGGAACACTATGTCTGCTGATGCAGATTAAGCACCGTGCGGGCATTAGATGCACTGGTAGCAATGATGTCTATGACCCCTGAACGCAAAGCCCCCAGTATCGCCATGGCTTTAGTGTTTTCAGAGGCAATCGCAATAACGCAAGGGATGTGTCTCAATTCTTCAAGATTTAATCCGATAACACGATCATTCATCACCGTATCTACCGGCTGGCCGTGTATATCGAAGAAGCTATATCCCGCAATATCACCAACCACACCCTGATTAAGACGGGCACTAATGATTTCCTGAGATGTAAACCATCCCAACTGAACCATATAGCTATTTTCATTCATATCACCCAGACCAATAAGAGCAATATCCGCTTTACTCGCACGCTCCAAGGTATCTTTAATCAATCTGTTCTGAATAAACGCCTTCTTTAATTCACTATTTTCAATATAGGCTGGCGCATAAAGTGTTTCACTGACAGCGTTAAACTTGCGCGCAAAATGACGGCTTATATGGTCGGCATCAATCAGTTCTCCTGCCCGCTGAGTGCCGCCGATACCACAGATAAACTTACATTGTCTTTCAGGAAAAACACCCACGTGGCTGGCAACAGCGGCAACATTCCGGCCCTGTCCAACAGCGACAGACATGCCATTTTTTAATACGCTGGACAAGTAGTTAGAGACCAGAGCGGCAACTTGCTGACGCTGTTCATCCTGATCCCGGTGATCAACCGCAATTAACGCTCTTTTAACACCAAAGTGTTCTATGAACTGCTGTTCGATGTTGGAGCTGAATACAGGATGGTATTTTACAGTGATCTCAACAATGCCTTCTGTCCGGGCTTTCTTCAGCAGGCGGCCAACTTTGATGCGAGAAATACCAAACCTCTGAGATATCTCCTCTTGAGTCTGCTCGTTTTCATAGTAGGCCACAGCAATCTCTGTTAATAACTCGTTATCAGAGTCATTTTCTAACATGCCGCTATACCTCCACCTTCAAAATTAAAAACAGAAATAACCGGGTGCATTCTAATCACGGATGATTCTGGATATTGTTGACAGGATTTCACAATAGCCTTCAGGGCTCCAGGCTGAGCGCCCAATAAACAAACCATCAATGTTTGGTTGAGTTATTAATTCTACCGAATTCTGAAGGTTAACACTTCCGCCATAGAGAATTGATATTTTATTTGCAACTTGTTCGCCGTAACAAGTTATCAGGGCTTGTCGTAATGCAGCATGAATCACTTCTGCTTCTTCGGTTGTTGCTGGTATTCCGTGTTCGCCAATTGCCCATACAGGCTCATAAGCAATAATAACGTTCTCAACCTGAGCAGCGCTGAGACCCGCGATAGCTGCTTTCATTTGTTTGACAACAGTTTCGACAGAAACACCCCATTCTTTTTCCTGTGCTTCGTCACCAACACAAACCAGGGGCTTGAGTCCATGGTTAATTGCCGCATGAACTTTTTTATTCACCATCAGATCGGTTTCGGCGAAATAGTGCCTTCTTTCCGAATGACCGAGTTCAACCAACACAGCACCGGTGTCCTTGACCATTAACGGAGATATCTCTCCGGTGTACGCGCCCTGATCAGCGAAATGCATATTTTGTACACCAGTCAGACAATTGATCTGGTTTTCATTGATGAATAAGGATACATCTCTGACCGTAGTGAATGGTGGTATCACAAATGGTTGAATACTTTCACATATTTCTTTTGACAAGCCTGACTTCAATACATGACAAAACGCCAGAGCTTCTGACAGTGTTTTATTCATTTTCCAGCTAGTGCCAACTAATTTCTTCTTCATTTCTGCCTCCGGAACAAAACCTTACGCTCACCTTAATCAGCTTTTACCTTAAGTAGTGTGATGTATGTCACCCATAGCGCATATGTTCAGCACACAAACTTATTAACACATAAAAAATATGGGTTTGTTCACATTTCGATGACAGTAGTCAGTCACTTGCGGAATATTTGTGAGTTATCTCTAATTTTTTTTCACAAGACACGTACAAACTCACCATAACAAAAGTTCACAACATGAACATTTAATCAAACCGATAGATGAGTCAGTTACCGCCAGAAGGGGAAACGTATGTCAGAACCGAAAATTCCAGTTGTTGCCATCACAATTGGAGATCCAGCCGGGGTCGGGCCAGAAATATCTGTAGCGACGGTGCAGGAAAAAGAAGTTTACGATGAGTGCAAGCCTTTTTTAATCGGCTCCATACCAATCATTGAACGGGCAATGAAGATAAGAAATTGCGACTTCAATATTAATAAAATCACAAAACCATCAGAAGCTAAATATGAATTTGGCACTATTGATGTTTTAGAACCAGCAAATTATGACTGCGATAGCATTGAGTGGGGAAAGGTTCAGAAACTTGCTGGACAAATGTCCTATGACTATGTCATCAAATCGATTGAACTCGGCATGAATAACGAGGTTGATGTGGTGTCAACCGCACCCATCCACAAAGAAGCCATCAAACTGGTCGGCTGCAAACATGCTGGTCACACCGAAATATTTCAGCACGAAACCAAATCTGACTATGGGTTAACCATGTTCCATGTGCGCAATCTGCGTGTCTTCTTTGTAAGTCGTCACATGGCACTGAAAGACGCCTGTGATTATGCCAATAAAGAGCGGGTTTTGGATTGTGTTCAGCAAATTCATAATGAATTCACCGCCCTGAATATCGACAAACCAAAAATTGCTGTCGCCGCATTAAATCCACATGGTTCGGATAATGGCTTGTTTGGTCACGAAGAAGAAATCAGTCTGATTCCGGCAGTAAAAGCAGCTCAAAAATTAGGTATTAATGCTGTTGGCCCGATCCCCGCCGATTCCGTTTTCCATCTTGGCCTGAAAGGTAATTACGACGCCATTTTGTCTCTTTATCACGACCAGGGACATATCGCCTGTAAAACACTCGATTTTGAACGTTCGATCACCATCACTTTTGGTCTGCCTTTCATGCGCAGTTCAGTCGATCACGGCACTGCTTTTGACATCGCGGGCACCGGAAAAGTCGGCACGATCAGTATGTTCGAGTCCACTATCCGAGCTGCGCAGTACTGGAAAATGAAAAATAACTAATCGCTTAACCAGACCAATTACTCCACAGGGAGATAAGCATGGAAAAGTATTTAATTATTAATAAAGGCAATGATGGCTGGGGCGGCCCGTTAAAAATCCGCATCGAAAAAAATAAAAAGATTGCCTATATCACTGGCGGATTTCGTTCTTCCGTCGTCGACCGGCTGGTTAATTTAACTGGCTGGGAAGCGGTGGATGTTTTCAAAAATGGTGAACCGGCAACTGAAGATATCGGGATTGCCGTGATCGATTGTGGTGGCACTCTGCGTTGCGGGTTATATCCGAAACGCGGTATCCCAACGATCAACCTGCATTCAACCGGCAAATCGGGTCTGCTGGCCGATTACATCACCGAAGACATCTACGTTTCTGCAGTAAAACCGGATGATATTGAATTAGTTAATGCCTGTGGTGTCAGCGATAAAATCGGAATTGTCTCTGACGACCTGACTGGTGCTACTACTGTCGGTGTATTGCTGGCGCGCTCCGGTGTTGAAACAGCGGCTTTCTTTGATGCTGATTCATTGAAAGACGTCGATAAAAACTATCAGGCCATGGTGTTAAGCAGTGATAGCCGCCCTCTTTCCAAAGAACAGGCGCAATCACGCGTCAAAGCAGCGACACAAATACTGAAAGACAAAGGGGCAATCTATTTTTCAAAACGTATCGATACCACCATGCGCGGCGGTATTGGTTATGAAATCGATGCCATGCTGCGTGAATTGTCTAAGGACACCATGGCGGTAGTAGTTCCTTCGATGCCTCAGTCACGACGCATACTGGTTGGTGGATATTCCGTCATTGATTGTGTTGCATTATCTAATACCGATGTCGCCAAAGATGTCAGAACACCGGTTACTGAAACATATGTGCCGCAATTAATTTCCAATCAGACAGAGCATAAAGTCGAACATGTATCGTTATCCCAGGTATTAGGCGGAGTAAACAGCGTTTCAAAAGCACTGGCCGAGAAAAAAGCAAACGGTGCCAGAGTAATTGTCGTTGATGCCATTACCATGGAAGACGTTGAAGTTATTGCACAGGCAGTGACTAAACTGGATTGGGATGTACTTTGTGTTGATCCGGGCCCATTTACCGAGCGATTAGCCTATGTCAGAGAAATAGCAAAAGCGGATGGCCGCAAAGTAAAACCCGACATCAGCAGAGACAATCAATGCGGTTCCATTGTCATTGTTGCCGGTAGTGCCACACCGGTTACGAAAAAACAATTAGCCCGTCTGATTGATACAGATAAACGTGTTTGCCATATTCCGGTAGATGCTGAGCTTTTAATTGATAAATCAAATTCAGCTGATATTGAAATTAATCGAATTGTCGATCAGGCAAAATCATGTATTGCCAGCCGGAAAGATACAATATTCCTTTTTGAGTCAGCATTAACAGGCAAATTACTTAACCTCAAGGAAGAGGAAGAAAAATTCTTCTTACCATCCGGTCAGGCTGCCAACAATATTAATGCCGGCTTAGGTAAAATTGTTAAAAAAATTCTTGAGCATGATCGCGGTGATGTTAAAGGCATATACATGACTGGTGGCGACACCATGGTAAATGTATTGAGACATCTCGGAGCAAAAGGCATTGAGATGATTGACTACGTTATTCCTCAAACCGATCTGGTCCGGGTTATCGGCGGAGATTATGAGGGAATGGTTTGTATCGGGAAAGGAGGATTAACCGGACACGAGGACATTATTGAGTCTATTGTAAATAACATTTACAAAGAATCAGCTTGAATAAGTTTAAAAATAAACAAGGTTAGCCGTTTTACCTTTTTATAATTGAATAATTTTACACTCACACAATACAACACCACACAACAAACATGATTGGTTTGTAGATATAAAACCTATAAACCATCTATGTGAGGAAATTATGGCTAATATGAATATTTTTGAAAAAATGAACAAGGTCCCTGGTGGGTTAATCATTATACCTTTGCTTGCGGCAATTTTAATCAACACCTTCGCCCCCAGCATATTAACTATTGGCGGCCCAACAACAGCATTATTTAAAACTGGTTCCAGCGCAATGATGGGAATATTTCTTCTCATTTGCGGATCATCAATAAATATAAAACAGGCTGGTCTTCCTCTTTATAAGGGAGGTGTTTTATTGCTGATGAAGGTAGTGGCCGGAGCCATCGTGGTTTATGGTGTGGGTTCGCTGTTAGGCCCGGCTGGTTTTATCGGTATCTCTATGCTGGCATTAGTTGCCTGTATCACCAGCTCAAACAGTTCTCTCTATATCGCACTTTGCAGTAACTATGGCGACTCCAGCGATGCCGGGGCAATTTCTGTCTTTTGTATAAAAGATGGTCCTTTTGTCACCATGGTTGTGCTTGGCGTAAGCGGACTGGCTAACATTCCTTTTGCAGCGCTGTTATCAATGATTATTCCTCTTCTGATTGGCATCATTTGGGGGAATGTGGATGAAAAATTCAAGCAGTTGTGCGCCTCTGCGCAGCCGCTGGTCATCATCATCATGTCATTTGCAATTGGCGCCAACTCAAGTATCAATACCGTCTTTACTGCAGGATTATCCGGCATCGTGCTCGGCCTTATCTCTGCATCAACCGGACTGGTCTTCTACTTTATCTACAATTTCTTCCTCAAACAAAAAACAGCGTTGGGCGCCGCTTTAGGGACAACAGCAGCCAGTTCTGCATTAACACCCGCAATGGTGGCACAAGCAGACCCGTCTCTGGCGATGTATGTTCAGTCAGCAACCGCACAATTAGCGACAGCCAGTATTATCACCATGCTCACAGCACCAATACTGGTCGCCTATTTTGATAAGAAGATTAAAAGTAGAAACGAGAAACTTGCGTTAAGCACTAACTAAAGATCTCATCGTCACTTTTAACAACCAATTTTAAAAGTGACGATGAATAAAACAAAATATAGATAAGGATATACTCATGAATACAATTGCTATTGGTGCAGATGATGCTGCCTTCGACTTCAGAAATAAAATCATTGAATATTTAAAAGAAAAAAACATTCCATTTATTGATTACAGCAGTGATAAAGCACCAGAAAACAAATTATACCCTGATGTTGCCCATAATGTTGCTTCTGCTATAAAAGACGGAAAACATGAACGTGGGATCTTGATTTGCGGAACAGGTATTGGCATGAGCATTGTTGCTAATAAGGTACCAGGCATCAGAGCGGCACAGTGTCATGATCCCTTTTCTGCAGAAAGAGCCAGAAAAAGCAATAACGCACAAATCATTTCATTTGGCGCCCGGGTTATTGGCACTGAGCTCGCAAAAAATATATTAAAAACCTGGTTTGAATCTGAATATGAAGGTGGAAATTCAGCACCTAAAGTAGATCGCATCAATTACTACCAAGAGTTCTATTCTCATAAATAATTTTTATAAGAATCAGTTTCAACAAGGAGATTATATGAGCCAACTTAATGAGTTAAAAAAACATACTGTTGTGGTTGCCGATACCGGTGATATTGATTCAATTCGACAGTTTTCGCCTGAAGATGCAACCACAAATCCATCATTAGTGCTAAAAGCAGCTCAGTTACCACACTATAAGAAATTAATCGACGATGCTGTTAAATCAGCAAAAGAAACCAGTACGTCAAAGGAAGAACAACTGGTTAATGCCTGTGATCTGGTTGCCGTTAACATTGGTGCGGAAGTGTTAAAACATGTGCCAGGCAGAATTTCTACCGAAGTGGATGCCCGCTTATCTTTTAACCGGGATGAATGTATTAAAAAAGCAAGAAAACTGATCAGCCTCTATCAGAAAAAAGGTATTGATAAATCACGTATTCTTATCAAACTCGCCGCAACCTGGGAAGGCATCCGGGCAGCGGAAGAACTTGAGAAAGAAGGTATTAATTGCAACCTGACCTTACTTTTTTCCTTCGCTCAGGCCCGTGCCTGTGCTGAAGCGGATGTTTTTCTTATTTCGCCGTTTGTTGGCCGGATTTACGACTGGTATCAGAAAAACCAGCCTACTTCAGCCTACAGTGCCGACACCGATCCGGGCGTAAAATCGGTTAAAAACATTTTCGATTACTACAAACAATACAGCTATAACACCGTGGTGATGGGTGCAAGTTTCCGGAAAAAAGAACAAGTGATCGCACTGTCAGGCTGTGATCGTCTGACCATTTCACCCGCTATTCTAGATGAACTCTCCGGCAGCAATACTCCGGTGGAAAGAAAACTGACCGTCCCAGTAAAAACAGCTCTCCGTCGCCCGGCGCCAATGACAGAAGATGAATTCCGCTGGCAGCATAATTCGGATGCCATGGCAGTAGAAAAATTAGCGGAAGGGATTCGGGCATTTGCTGTGGATCAGAAAAAGCTCGAAGACATGGTCGCCGCACTTATTTAATCAGGTATTAGCTGGAGTTTTCAATGAATGCAACGTCACTAACGCACCGTAAACTCGCTGATGCGGTACGTGTATTAAGTATGGATAGCGTGCAAAAAGCCAAATCCGGGCATCCGGGTGCACCGATGGGTATGGCTGATATGGCCGAAGTATTATGGCGTGGTTTTTTAAAACATAATCCGGCCAACCCGAACTGGTTTGATCGTGACAGATTTATCCTGTCCAACGGTCACGGGTCGATGCTGATTTACAGTCTCTTACACCTGACCGGTTACGATGTTTCGATTGATGATCTGAAACAATTCCGTCAGTTGCATTCCCGGACTCCGGGGCATCCGGAATATGGTTACACACCGGGTGTTGAAACGACTACTGGGCCACTGGGTCAAGGGATCACAAATGCAGTCGGTATGGCGCTGGCTGAAAAAACATTGGCGGCGCAATTTAATCGTCCTCAACATCCGATTGTCGATCATTACACTTATGTCTTCTTGGGTGATGGCTGCATGATGGAAGGCGTGTCTCATGAAGCATGTTCGCTTGCCGGTACCCTTAAATTAGGCAAACTAATCGCACTCTATGATGACAATGGCATTTCTATTGATGGTCATATTGATGGCTGGTTTACCGATGACACTGCCAAGCGATTTGAGTCTTACGGCTGGCATGTGATCCGTAATATTGATGGCCATAATGCCGAAGCAATTCAGTCTGCTCTGGAAATAGCACGTACGGTAACAGACAAGCCTTCATTACTGATGTGTAAAACCGTTATTGGTTTTGGTTCCCCGAATAAATCAGGCTCACACGACTGTCATGGCGCGCCATTAGGAGAAAAGGAAGTCGATGAAACACGCCAGAAATTAGACTGGTCACAGGCACCATTTGTCATTCCACAAGATATTTATGACGCCTGGAATGCGAAAGCATCAGGGATGGCTCGTGAGAACGAATGGAATGCGTGTTTCGCCTCTTATCAAAAAGTATACCCTGAATTAGCCGGAGAATTTATTCGCCGGACAACCGGAAAACTACCTGAGGACTGGAACAGCAAAATGGATGATTATATCCATCAGCTGCAAGCCAACCCGGCGAATATTGCCAGCCGGAAAGCCTCACAAAATGCCATAGAACAGGTCGCGTCCTTGTTACCGGAGATGCTGGGTGGATCCGCTGATTTAAGCCCGAGTAATTTAACAACCTGGTCCGGTTCGGTTGACTTAGATAAAGATCCTGCCGGTAACTATGTTCACTACGGCGTCCGCGAATTTGGCATGTCCGCCATTATGAACGGTATTACATTGCATGGCGGGTTTATCCCGTATGGCGCTACCTTCTTGATGTTTATGGAATATGCCCGTAATGCCGTCCGCATGGCAGCGCTGATGAAAATCCGCAATATCTTTGTCTACACACATGATTCCATCGGGCTGGGCGAAGACGGTCCGACCCACCAGCCTGTAGAGCAGATGGCCAGCTTGCGTGTGACCCCGAATATGAGCACATGGCGCCCCTGTGATCAGGTTGAAACAGCCGTAGCCTGGCGTTATGCGGTGGAACACAAAACCGGACCTTCGGCTCTGGTCTTTTCCCGGCAAAACCTGCCTCAGCAAAGCCGTGATGCGAAACAACTCGCGAACATAGTCCGGGGTGGTTACATCCTGAAAGACTGTGCCAAACAACCGGATCTCATTGTGATCGCGACCGGCTCAGAAATGGATTTAGCGATGAAAGCAACTGAAGAGCTGGCTGCTCAAGGTTATCAAATCCGCGTTGTTTCTATGCCGAGTACAGAAGTTTTCGATCGTCAGAGTGATGAATACCGGGAGTCTGTGTTGCCTAAAGCCGTTAGTACCCGACTGGCAATCGAAGCTGGTATCACCGATATCTGGTACAAATACGTTGGCTTAAATGGTGATGTGGTCGGAATGAAAACCTTTGGTGAATCAGCACCGGCTGAAGAATTATTCCGTCAGTTCGGATTCACCACTGAAAACGTAGTAGCAAAAGCACTGGCTTTGTTAAAGCGCTAAACAGTAACTAACCCGTTGGAATAGAAAGAGAAAGACAGCATATTGTCTTTCTCTTTTTTATTTCACTTACAGAAAAGGATAATCGGTATAGCCTTCCGCACCGGCGGCGTACATTTTGTCGGTACGCAGTTCATTGAATGGCGCCTTCAGCTTCAGACGGTTCACCAAATCCGGATTGGCGATAAATTGCTTTCCGAAAGCGATAGCATCGGCATGACCATCATTCAAAACCTGATGTGCAGAATCAGCTGTAAACTGCTCATTGGCAATAAAAGTACCGCCAAAGGCCTGTTTCAGCATCGGCGTCAGTGTCGGCTCATTAAAATGCTCACGGGTAAAAATAAACGCAATCTGACGTTTACCCAGTTCTTTGGCGACATAACCAAAAGTTGCCGCCGGATCGCTGTCACCCATGGTATGTGAATCGCCGCGCGGAGCCAGATGCATGCCAACCCGGCCGGCACCCCAGACAGAAATCACGGCATCGGTCACTTCCAGCATCAGGCGCGCACGGTTTTCAATACTGCCACCATAGATATCATGACGCAGGTTAGTTGAACTCTGCAGAAACTGATCGAGCAGATAACCGTTGGCGCCGTGCACTTCCACACCATCAAAGCCGGCTTTTTTCGCGTTTTCTGCACCCTTGCGGTACGCTTCAACGATTACCGGAATTTCATCCAACTCCAGTGCCCGCGGTACTTCATAACCTTTCATCGGGCGCACCAGACTGACATGACCTTCTGCCGCAATCGCACTCGGTGCCACCGGTAATTCACCATTCAGATACACCGGATCAGAGATACGGCCGACATGCCATAACTGCAGCACAATCCGGCCACCGGCTTTATGTACTGCATCGGTGACCAGTTTCCAGCCTTCGACCTGTTCATCCGACCAGATACCCGGCGTATCAGGATACCCAACGCCCATCGGTGTTACCGACGTCGCTTCGCTGATAATCAGACCGGCACTGGCACGCTGCACATAATATTCAGCCATCAGCGCATTCGGCACGCGACCTTCACTGGCTCGGCAACGGGTCAGCGGTGCCATGATAATGCGGTTCGGCAGCGACAGTTCGCCCATCTGGATCGGATCAAATAAGGTCGTCATGTAAGACTCCTGAATAAAATTACAAAGCCTGTTTGATATGGGCTGTAAATTCATCAATCACCGCTTCATTGCGCTGGTAATACACCCACTGCCCCAGTCGTTTCGAGGTCAGTAATCCGGCACGTTGTAACGTGGCCAGATGCGCAGAAACAGTCGATTGCGATAAACCAGCCCGGAGATAGATCTGTCCAACACAGACACCATCAGCATACGAACTTGTCTGCTCCGGAAATTCCACTTCCGGATTTTTCAGCCAGGATAAAATATCCCGCCGGGCCGGATTAGCCAGTGCCTTGATGATGGTATCGACTTCCTGATTGTTCATAACATTTACCTGAACAGATTATCATTACTGTATATCGAAATATTTCGATATACAAATATAAAATAGATGTCCGGGCTGTTTTCTGCTGGTAATGAACAAAGAACAGTTCAGACACTGATAACGGGGATCTTATCAGGGATTACCGGATTCACTAACATGATGTCAGCGTTATAAGAAAGATTACCGCGGATTTTTCAGCGGCTTGATCAGGCTATCCAGCCCTTCAATTTTCAGTTCCAGACACAATGCCATCAGCTCACCGAGCGGGCCTTGCGGGAATCCTTTTTTGGCAAACCAGAGCAGATATTCCTCCGGCAGATCGATCAGCATCCGCCCCTGATATTTACCAAAAGGCATCGCTGTTCTTGCCAGCTGAAGCAGGTGTTGTTGTGTGAACATTTGGCAGATCCGGCAATGATGTCAGAGTGAAAGCATAACATCATCCCAGCGGCCGGCAACAAGACCCGCCGCTGGCACCCGGATTAATGAGCAGTCGGAGTGATGAACTGAATTGAGGCCTGATAAGGCGAAGTGGTGGTGAAAGTCGCATCCACGGTCTGGCCGGCAGAAATGCCAGTCAGGGTATTGTCACCATCCACCTTGTAAGTCATGGTGCGGACTGGCCAGCCCAGTTCAGTCACCGCATCCTGAGCCAGGGTAACTTTGCCATTAGCAGCATCCACTTGTTGCACAGTACCGTGTACCCGGTAAGTTTCAACTCCTGCTTGTGCTGCAGAAACAGCAAACAGAGAGAACAGCGCAACGGCAGCAATACGGGATAATGAATGTTTCATTTTAGGAACTCCAGAAAATCAATATTGGTTATTCATTGTGATATCCATCACTACATGATTTTCTTTATCATGTGACCATCTTCCGTTGGTATGTATTCACTCTATTGATTTACCAGGCGTAGATAAATAGCTTTTATGAAGATTAACTGTTTCAGAAATCGGAACAATCAATGGATCGCCTGCGTAATCTGACCGCCCTGATCGCCGTAGTGGAAAGCGGCAGTTTTGTTGCCGCCGCTCAGCGTCTGCACAGCTCAAAAGCCGCCGTTTCACGCTATATTCAGGAACTGGAAACTTATCTGGGTGTCCGCCTGTTACAGCGTTCCACCCGCCGCATCGCCCTGACTGAAGCAGGACGGGACTATTATCAGCGCACCAAACAAATTCTGGCCGATCTGGATGATGCCGACAGTGCCGCCGGCGCAAATAACAGCCGTCTGATTGGTAATATCCGCGTCAATGCTCCGCTTTCCTTCGGTACCCGCTATCTGGCGCCGTTATGGGCTGAATTTATGGAACGCAATCCGGCGGTGACGCTGGATATAGAACTAACCGACCGGCGGATTGATTTGTTGGACGAAGGCTTTGATCTGGCAATCCGCATCGGCAATCTGGCCGATTCAACCCTGGTTTCGCGCCGCCTCGCCGATAGCCACGCCGTGTTATGTGCGGCGCCGGCCTATGTGGAAAAACATGGTTTACCAGCCACCCCGGAAGCACTGACTCAGCATCAGGTGATCTCCTTTTCATACCTGCCCAGCGGCGATGTCTGGCATTTCCAGTCGGCCAGCGGTGAAGAGCGGGCCATCAGTCTGAAACCGCGAATGCACACCAATAACGGCGATACCATCCGGGCCGTTGTGTTAGCGGGTCAGGGCATCGCGCTGCAACCCATCTTCGAAATCAGCCCCGAGCTGCAGGAAGGTAAACTGCAGACCATCCTGCCCGGCTGGTTCGGGCCAACGTTTGGTATCCATGCAGTCTATCCTTCGCGTAAAAACCTGTCTCTGAAAGTGAAAACATTAATCGATTATCTGGCGGAAAAACTGGCCGGCACCGACTGGCATACCCCGGTAAAATAATCGCTACCGTGTTTGATCCGCCGCTTCGTCCGCATTCACCCAGTTTTTCAGCAAGGCATAAACCAGAGCCAGCAAAATCGGCCCTAAAAATACCCCCAGTAAGCCAAAACTAATGGCGCCACCGGCCACACCGAACAGGATCAGCACAATTGGTAACGGGCTGCTGCGGCCAATGACCAGTGACTTCACCACATTATCAATCGAACCCACGGCAAACAGGATCCAGACCGCAACAAAAATAGCCCAGCCTACCGAGCCCTGCTGATACAGCCAGCCTATCGCCGGGATCGACAGCAGCATCGGCCCGCCGGGGATCACCGAAATCAGGCTGGTGGCCAATCCCAGACTCAACGCATGCGGGATCCCGGCCAGTGCATAACCAAACCAGGCAAAGGCGCCCTGCGCAATCGCAGCACCAATGAAGCCGTTAACCACACCACGAATCGTCGTGTGGGCGACATGTAACAGGCGGATCCCTTCTTTCGGAGCGACTTTGTGGCTAAAGGCCAGCACCCAGCGATGAATGGTTTCGCCATGGGCATACAACACCCCGGCAATCAGCAGACTAATCAGCAACATCAGCATCCCGGCACCAAAAGAACCGGCCATACTCAGCATGATTTTTGCCAGCGGCGTCACCAGTCCTTTCAGCTGGTTCAGCACCTGCATATCCAGTTGCTGTAATCCCAGCCATTCGGCTTGTAACCACTCACCCGCATACGGCACATCCAGCAGCCATTGCGGTAGTGCCGGCCAGACACCGGACTCTATCTGGTGCTGCAGATCCCGCGCCAGCACTGTCAACTGCTGTGCAAATTCAACAGAAGCAAACACCAGCGGCACCATGATAAACAGCATCAGGATAGTCACCACCAGCATGGCAGCGACCCCATCCCGCCCCCCGAAACGGGCAGACAACCAGGCAAACTGATCCCAGGTCGCCGACACCAGAATGATGGCCCACAGGGTCGCCACCAGAAACGGTGCAATGACAATAAACGCCGCCCCGACAATCGAAACCAGCAGCAATAACGCAATTAATGTCTGGGTATATTCATTCAGACGGGAAGACATGGTTCCGGCTCCTTTTATTTTATGCCTGTCAGTTTGTGACTCTGTTCAGTCTGGGTAACGGGATCTGCGATAACAGCATGCCCGTCATCATCAATGCACAACCAATCCAGCCGCGCATGGGCAAGGATTCATTCAAAAACATGACACCACCCATCGCCGCAAACACCGCCTCCATACTCATGATGATAGCAGCGTGGGTCGGTTTGGCTTTTTTCTGCGCGATGACCTGCAGCGTGTAAGCAACACCGACACTGATAAAACTGGCAAACAACACCGACTCCCAGGCCAGAAAAACAGATGATAATGACGGTGTTTCCAGCCGGAATGCAACCAGCATACTTAAGACGCCACAGGATAAAAACTGTACGGCCGAGAGTTGCAGGGCATTAACCCGGCGACCGATAAAATCGATCCACAGAATATGACAGGCCCAGAATATCGCGCCGATAAACATCAGAAAATCACCCTTCGACATGGTGAAATCGGCATTGATGCTGAGCAGATACAGACCAATCAATGCGATCCCCGCCCCCAGCCAGGCATTCAGCCCGGTCACATGCCGTAAAAACAAACCCAGAAACGGCACCAGAATCATATACAAACCGGTAATGAAACCGGCTTTGGCCGCCGTGGTATAAAGCAACCCGACCTGTTGCAATGCCGCGGCAATAAACAGAATCGTTCCGGCCACCCCACCGGCTAACCAGACGGATGTTTTCGCCGCAGTCGTCGTGGCAACCGCTTTTTTGCGCGAAAAAAACCAGATCAGCGGTAACAATGACGCCGCACCCAGCAGAAAACGCACCCCGTTAAAGGAAAAAGGTCCCATGTGATCCATCGCCACCCGCTGGGCAACAAAAGCAAAACCCCAAATGGCCGCAGTGACCAGCAACATCAGATTAGCGTGCATATTTCTCTCTTCATTAATGCGAAATGCGTCCGTCCGGCTATTCTGCCTGATTTTCTGCTACGATCCCGCCACTATCTTGCCGGATGATAAACCTTATGCCTCAGACTGCCGCTTCTTACTGGGATATTTTCTGTACCGTGGTCGATAACTACGGTGACATCGGTGTGACCTGGCGTCTGGCTCGTCAGTTAGCGAACGAGTATCAGCAACCGGTCCGCCTCTGGGTGGACGATCTGCACAGTTTTCAGCGCTTGTGCCCGGCTCTCGATCCCGCCTTGTCTGAACAACAAATTGATAATGTGCTGATCGGTCACTGGAATGATCCTTTTCCGGCCAACTGGCAACTGGGAAAAGTGGTAATCGAAGCCTTTGCCTGCGAATTACCACGTAGCGTGCAGCAAACGATGCAACAGATGGAAAAACCGCCGGTCTGGCTGAATCTGGAATACCTGACCGCAGAAAGCTGGATCGATGACTGCCATGGCCTGCCTTCCCGGCAGCATCATCTGACCAAATATTTTTTCTTCCCCGGTTTCAGTGCCCGAAGTGGCGGTTTACTGTGCGAAAACAACCTGTTTGCCGAGCGGGATCGCTGGCAGCAGCAAAACAATCTCCGGCAGCAATTCTGCTGTGAGCGGGATCTGCTGCCACCGCAGGAAAATGAACTGTTTGTCAGCCTGTTCAGCTATGAAAACAGCACTCTGCCCGCCCTGCTTGACTGCTGGCAACAGAGCCCGACGCCGGTACGTTGTCTGATCCCGGCTGGCCGCAGCCTGAACAGTTTGCGCACACTGCTGCCGGCCGATGTCTGTCAGGCCGGAGGACGCTGGCAGCAAGGCGCACTGACGCTGGAAGTATTACCGATGACCGATCAGGCCGGGTATGACCGACTGCTGTGGAGCTGTGATTTTAACATTGTACGCGGCGAAGATTCCTTCCTGCGGGCACAATGGGCCGCCCGTCCGTTCCTCTGGCATATCTACCCTCAGGAAGCAGACGCACATCTGGAAAA
Source organism: Tolumonas auensis DSM 9187 (assembly GCF_000023065.1). Classification (NCBI taxonomy): domain Bacteria; kingdom Pseudomonadati; phylum Pseudomonadota; class Gammaproteobacteria; order Aeromonadales; family Aeromonadaceae; genus Tolumonas; species Tolumonas auensis. The sequence continues at coordinate 3,444,769 of NC_012691.1, read as the reverse complement.
GCTGCAGGCATTTCTTCAGCGCTATACACAAAATATGCACGCCGGACTGGCTGCCGCGGTACAACGGTTGTTCATCCACTTTAATCAGGAACAATCACCAGAACTTAAGCAGACCTGGTCAGAGCTGCAAATATTCTGGCCAGAATGGCAAAAACAGGCCCGGCACTGGCCGCAGACTGCATTTGCTGGTGGAAATTTAGCCAGTCAACTCGTGCAATTTGTGGAAAAACAGCTAGAATGTTGCGCGTAAATATATAGCTAAGCTCAATTCAGGAATTGAACACATGAAAATCGCTCAGGAAATCCGTGTCGGTAACGTAATCATGATCGGTAAAGACCCTATGGTCGTACTGAAAACCGAATTCAACAAATCCGGCCGTAACTCTGCCGTCGTTAAAATGAAAATGAAAAACCTGCTGTCTGGCGCAGGTGCTGAAACTGTGTTCAAAGCAGATGATAAACTGGACACCGTACAGCTGGAACGTAAAGAATGTACTTATTCTTACTTCGCTGATCCAATGTATGTGTTCATGGATACTGAATACAACCAGTACGACATTGAAAAAGAAAACCTGGGCGACGTACTGAACTACCTGATCGACGGTATGGAAGACATCTGTGAAGTTACCTTCTACGATGGCAAAGCGATCTCCATGGAACTGCCAATCACTATCGTACGTGAAGTGGAATACACTGAACCATCAGTACGTGGCGATACTTCCGGTAAAGTAATGAAACCAGCTAAGCTGAAAGGTACTGATGCGACTATCTCTGTTGCAGATTTCGTTAAAATCGGCGACAAGATCGAAATCGACACCCGTACCGGTGAATTCAAACGCCGCGTGTAGTCTTATCTGCACAAATGCGTATCTAAAGGAGCCTCAGGGCTCCTTTTTTTTAAGGAGCAAATATGGCGCATATCGATATCATTATTGGTTCCACCCTCGGTGCCGCTGAATATGTGGCGGAACACCTGGCTGAACAGCTGCAGGCACAGCAGCACAGCACAGAGCTGCATTATCAGCCTGATCTGAATAACCTGCTGGCCAGCAAAGGGTCGGATACCCTCTGGCTGATTGTGACCTCCACGCACGGTGCCGGACAAGTTCCTGATAACCTGCAACCGTTTACGCAGGATCTGGCACAACGGCAGCCTCAACTGGCGGATCTCCGCTACGCCGTCGTCGCGCTGGGCGACAGTAATTACGATACATTCTGTGCAGGTGGCCGTCTGCTGGATCAGTTAATGGAACAGACCGGTGCTCAGAAAGTCGGCGAACGACTGGAAATTGATGTCACCCAACATGACATTCCGGAAGATGCCGCCGACATCTGGTTCTCCGAATGGAACATGCTGCTGAACTGATCATCCTCCGCTTCAGGGGATCACCACCATCACGTGACCAGATCCCTTTTTCCGCTTATGATCTTATCCACTTCCGTAAACGATCGTGCCGCAGAAAGCCTTGCACAGATTTATCCACAGTTCACTGACAACTCGATCATCATAAAAAACCAGATACCCACAGATTAGGATCATGAAAAAAAGTTTTGTGCATAACCACCCTTAAACCCTCTGAATAAGCTCTTTTTATCCTATTAACAACTAGATACCTCAGATAGGTCTGTGTATAACATGCCTGGTTATGCTCATGTTCAACCGCTCTGGATCCCGGAAAAACCACAGGATTGGATCCACCCCAACACCTTGATCAATCTGATCATTTTTAAGTTATTCACAGATACCCTCGATCTATATAATAAAGATCAATAAGAAGATCATTAAAAGATCCTAGATCTAATTAGCAAACGCATTCTCCCCTAAGATCGTTCTTTGATTTTATTGATCCGGTAAACCCGCTAGAATATGCGCCCCACTGAACAACGATCCTTGATGGCAGAAATTGGAGTTTGCATATGCAGTATCATGATCAATTCGATGTGATTGTGGTTGGCGGAGGTCACGCTGGCACAGAAGCCGCAACCGCAGCAGCACGTATGGGCATGAAAACCCTGTTGCTGACTCACAACATTGAGACATTAGGACATATGTCTTGTAATCCGGCCATCGGAGGGATCGGTAAGGGCCATCTGGTCAAAGAAGTGGATGCCATGGGCGGCATCATGGCACAAGCCATTGATCACGCCGGGATCCAGTTCCGCATTCTGAATTCATCCAAAGGCCCGGCCGTACGGGCAACCCGGGCACAAGCGGATCGCCTGCTGTACAAACAAACCATCCGCCATACCCTGGAAAACTACCCGAATCTGCAGCTGTTTCAGCAAGCCTGCGATGATCTGATCCTGGAAGGCGATCGTGTCTGTGGTGTCGTGACACAGGCGGGGATCCGTATTCTGTCCAAAACCGTGGTACTGACCGCGGGCACCTTCTTAAACGGCCTGATCCACATCGGTATGGAACATTACCGCGGTGGTCGCTCCGGTGATCCGGCCTCGGTAACGCTGGCAGAGCGCATGCGTGAAATGCCACTGCGTGTTGGCCGGTTAAAAACCGGTACCCCGCCCCGCATTGATGCGCGTTCGGTGGATTTTTCACAGTTGCAGATGCAACTGGGTGACGATCCGGTGCCGGTATTCTCCTATCTGGGTAAACCGGAACAGCATCCGCGCCAGGTACCCTGTTTCATCACCCATACCAATGTGCAGACACATGATGTGATCCGCGCCAATCTGGATCGCAGTCCGATGTATGCCGGGGTGATCGAAGGGATCGGCCCGCGTTACTGCCCGTCGATCGAAGACAAGATCATGCGTTTTGCCGACAAGGACGCGCATCAGATCTTTATCGAACCGGAAGGTTTGACCACGCATGAACTCTATCCGAACGGCATCTCCACCAGCCTGCCGTTTGATGTGCAGGTACAGATCGTGCGTTCGATGAAAGGCTTTGCCAATGCGCATATTGCCCGCCCCGGTTATGCGATCGAATATGATTTCTTCGATCCGCGGGATCTGAAACCGAACATGGAAAACAAATGCCTGCAAAACCTGTTTTTTGCCGGCCAGATCAACGGCACCACCGGTTACGAAGAAGCGGCTGCACAAGGCATGTTGGCCGGGATCAACGCGGCACTGCGGGCTCAGGATAAGGATCCGTGGGCACCGCGTCGGGATCAGGCCTATATCGGGGTGCTGATGGACGATCTCTCCACACTGGGTACCAAAGAACCGTACCGCATGTTTACCAGCCGGGCGGAATACCGTCTGCTGCTGCGTGAAGACAATGCTGATTTGCGTCTGACACCGGTTGGCCGTGAGCTGGGTCTGGTCAATGACGAACGCTGGGCGTTCTTCAACCACAAACTGGAGATGATGGCACAGGAACAGCAGCGTCTGCAGGACACCTGGATCCAGCCGCAACATCCGGCCACCGAAGGTTTGAACAAGATCCTGAAAACACCGCTGAGCCGTCCGGCCAGTCTGGAGGATCTGCTGCGCCGTCCGGAAGTCAATTATCAGGATCTGATGGCGATCGAAGGCGTTGGTCCGGGGATCGAACATCCGCAAGCATCGGAACAGATTGAAATTCAGGTCAAATATGCCGGTTACATCGATCGCCAGCAGGATGAGATCGACAAACAGCTACGCCATGAAGAGACGCTGTTGCCACTGGATCTGGATTACAGCGAAGTACCGGGATTGTCGAAAGAGGTGTGTATCAAACTGAACGATACCAAACCGCAGACCATTGGTCAGGCGTCCCGTATCTCCGGTGTCACCCCGGCGGCAATTTCCATTTTGTTAGTTCATCTGAAAAAACGCGGCCTGCTGCGTAAATCGGCCTGATAATATGCAAACATTACTTCCGCAGCTGGAATCACTGCTGCAACAAGCCAATATATCGCTGTCCGATCAGCAGAAACAGCAACTGCTGGCGCTGGTCGGGTTGCTGCACAAGTGGAACAAGGCATACAATCTGACTTCGGTTCGTGAACCGGAAGCCATGCTGGTCCGCCATATCCTCGACAGCATCGTGGTGGCACCGTATCTGAACGGCAGCCGCTTTATCGATGTCGGCACCGGACCGGGCTTGCCCGGTCTGCCGCTGGCGATTGTGCAGCCGGACAAGCAGTTTGTGTTACTGGACAGTCTGGGTAAGCGGATCCGGTTTATCCGCCAGGTTATTCTGGAACTGGGTCTGAAAAATGTCGTTGCCGTGCAGTCGCGGGTGGAAGAATTCCATGATGAAACCGGCTTCGATGGTGTACTGAGCCGGGCTTTCGCCTCACTGAATGATATGCTGAGCTGGTGTCGGCACCTGCCGGCCCCCCAGGGCGTTTTTCTGGCGCTGAAAGGTCTTTATCCGCAGGATGAACTGGAAAGCCTGCTGAGTGGTTTTGAGCTGGTTTCCGCGCATCGTCTGGATGTGCCGCAGCTTGATGCCGAACGTCATCTGATTATTGTGAAAAAACAACTTTAGGATCCGCAACTGTGGGAAAAGTCATTGCCATAGCAAACCAGAAAGGTGGGGTTGGTAAAACTACCACCAGCGTGAATTTGGCTGCTTCAATGGCGGCGACGCGTCGCAAGGTGCTGCTGATCGATCTCGATCCGCAGGGCAATGCCACTATGGCCAGCGGCGTTAATAAATACGAAACCGACCGGACGATCTACGAATTACTGGTGGAAGAAATGCCGGTCCGCGATGTGATCATCACCGAAACCACAGGCGGTTATGATCTGATTGCGGCCAACGGAGATGCGACTGCCGCCGAAATCCGGCTGATGGAAGTGTTTGCCCGGGAAATCCGTCTGCGCAACGCGCTGGCTCCGATCCGCGATGACTACGATTATATTTTTATCGACTGTCCGCCGGCGCTGAACCTGCTGACCGTCAACGCCATGTCGGCGGCCGACTCGGTGCTGGTGCCGATGCAGTGCGAATATTTTGCGCTGGAAGGACTGACCGCTCTGGTGGATACCATCAGTAAACTGGCTGCCGTGGTGAATCCGAATCTGAAAATTGAAGGTGTACTGCGAACGATGTTCGATCACCGTAACCGGCTCTCGAACGAAGTATCGGAACAGCTGAAGCAATATTTCGGCGACAAGGTATACCGGACCATTATTCCGCGTAATGTCCGTCTGGCCGAAGCACCCAGCCACGGCACCCCGGTGATGTATTACGACAAGAGTTCCCTTGGCTCCAAAGCCTATCTGGGACTGGCCGGCGAATTGCTGCGCCGGGAAGAGCAGCAACAAAAGGCCGAAGCCTCAGCGTGAGATAATCTGTTATGACATCCAAAAAACGCGGTTTAGGCAAAGGCCTGGAAGCATTACTGGGTACCAGTCAGGTCGCCCGGCAGAAACAAATTTTAAGTGATATTCAGGCTGATGCCGCGCAAGACAAAGTGGATAACCAGAAAGGTGAACTGCAGATCCTGCCGGTAAGCTGGCTGCGTCCCGGCAAATATCAGCCGCGCCGCGATATGTCGCAGGATGCGCTGGAAGATCTGGCGAATTCAATCCGTGCCCAAGGCGTTATTCAGCCGATCGTGGTGCGTCAGCTGGCGGAACAGCAGTACGAGATCATTGCCGGTGAACGGCGCTGGCGTGCCTGCCAGTTAGTCCGGCTGGAAACAGTACCCTGCCTGATCAAAAACGTCGAAGACAATGCGGCGGTGGCGATAGCGCTGATTGAAAACATTCAGCGGGAAGATCTGAATGCCATCGAAGAAGCGGTTGCCTTACAGCGGTTGATGACCGAATTTGAACTGTCCCACCAGCAGGTGGCGGAAGCGGTGGGCAAATCCCGTTCTGCGGTCAGTAACCTGTTGCGTTTGAATAATCTTAATGAAGATGTCAAACAACTGGTGGAGCACGGTGATCTGGACATGGGGCATGCCCGTGCCTTGCTCAGTCTGGAAGGTGAACAGCAGAGTGAAGTTGCCCGTACTGTAGCGCAGAAAAGTCTGACTGTTCGTGATACCGAGCGGATGGTGCAGAAGCTGTTGAATCCGGCGGCAGCCAAGCCGGAACCGGAAGTGGATCAGCAAAGTGTTGTCTGGTCTGAATCCTTGTCCGGTCAATTGGGGCTTTCCGTACAATTTGTCCGTTCCGGTGATAATAACGGCAAGATTATTCTGAGTTATCAGAATGCTGCGGAATTTGAGAAAATCCGCCACCTTTTCAATTTGAGCTAGTTCACAAAAACGGCTGGTTTTTTCAGTTTTATTGGGCTAATGTTTTGCTTTAATCAGTAAAAAAAATCCTTTCGCACCAGATAGTTACATTTAAGATATATGTTAAATGCTCGTTGCGGTGCTTTTTAACAAAAGGATGCTTTTTTGTTGGTTTTATGTTAATTAATTGCGCCGTAATAAGGCGTTACAAGATCGGAGAAGCTGAATGCTGCAGGGACCGTCGATGAGTGTCAAAACTATGGCGTGGTCTGTGCTTTGGGTTCAGCTTGCACTGATAGTGGTAGCTGCGTTGATTACCTGGCTGGTAAAAGATGCCGCTACTGCGGGTTCTGTCTTATGCGGAGGCGGAACTTACTGGGTACCACAGTTACTGTTCAGCGTTATCAGTACTTCACGACCAGAGCGTGAGCTGGATGTTGGACTGGTACTGTGGGATGTCTATCTGGCTGCCGGCTCAAAATTGATCTCCACACTGGTTTGTTTTGTCGTGGTGTTCAAATGGCTGGATGTGAATCATGCCGTTGTGCTGATCACGTTTAGTTTGTTGCTTGCCAGTCAGTGGATAATATCGTTAACCCTCAACAATCGTTACTAGGAACTAGCATGGCTTCCACAGGAGAAACGCTTACTTCTCAGGAATATATTGCTCACCATTTGCATCATTTGCAGGTTGGCAGTGGTTTCTGGACGGTAAATATCGACTCCATGGTTTTTTCCGTGGTCTTGGGGACGCTGTTTATCTGGTTATTCCGCAGAGTAGCTGTCAAAGCGACCAGTGGTGTACCGGGTAAACTGCAGTGTTTTGTTGAGATAGTGTTCGGATTTGTGGACGATACTGTGAAAGGTATTTTCCATGGCAAAAATAAACTGATCGCACCTTTGGCGCTGACCATTTTTGTCTGGATTTTCCTGATGAACGCGATGGACTTACTGCCCATCGATTATCTGCCGCATCTGGCACAAATCAGCAATATTCCCTACCTGCGCGTGGTTCCATCTGCAGATGTTAATATCACATTGTCCATGGCTCTGGGTGTTTTTTTCCTGATCCTGTTCTACAGCATCAAGATAAAAGGTATTGGCGGCTTTGTTAAAGAGCTGACTATGACCCCCTTCAACCATTGGGCATTCGTGCCAATTAACCTGCTGCTGGAAACCGTTACCTTGATTTCCAAACCTATCTCTCTGGGTTTGCGACTGTTCGGCAACATGTATGCGGGCGAGATGATTTTCATCCTGATCGCTGCGATGCTGCCTTGGTGGTCTCAGTGGTTCCTGAATGTGCCGTGGGCTATCTTCCACATTCTGATTATCACGTTGCAGGCGTTTATTTTCATGGTGTTGACAATCGTTTATTTGTCAATGGCTTGTGAAGAACATTAATTTTTTGATCAACGTTTTGTTCATATTTTTGACGGAGAAAAATCATGGAGATGTTATTCATCGCTGCGGGTCTGATGATGGGTCTGGCTGCTATCGGTGCTGCTATCGGTATCGGCGTATTGGGTGGTAAATTCCTGGAAGGTGCTGCACGTCAGCCTGACCTGCTGCCTCTGCTGCGTACCCAATTCTTTATCGTAATGGGTCTGGTAGATGCTATCCCGATGATCGCAGTTGGTCTGGGTATGTATGTTATGTTCGCGGTTGCGAAGTAAGAGTAAACCAGGCATTTCATTTTTTAAGGGAGATGGGCAGTGAATATCAATGCAACCATCCTCGGCCAGACGATTGCTTTCATTATTTTTGTCTGGTTCTGCATGAAGTTCGTGTGGCCGCCTTTGATGGCTGCCATCGAAAAACGTCAGAAAGAAATTGCTGACGGTATGGCTTCAGCAGACCGTGCGAAAAAAGACCTGGACCTGGCACAAAACAAAGCCATGGAACAGATCAAGGAAGCAAAACAGCAAGCCGCTGAGATTATCGAGCAGGCGAACAAACGCCGTGCCCAAGTTATTGATGAAGCCAATCAGGACGCGATGGCGGAACGGGAAAAAATCCTGAACCAGGCCAGAGCGGAAATTGAGGCTGAACGCAACCGTGCGAAAGAAGAACTCCGTAAACATGTTGCTGCTCTGGCAGTGGCGGGTGCGGAAAAAATTCTGGAGCGTCAGCTGGACAGTGCCGCGAACAGCGCCATTGTTGACAAGCTGGTTGCTGAACTCTAAGGGGAGCCGGGGCTATGTCTGAAGTGACAACCATTGCGCGCCCCTACGCCAAAGCCGCGTTCGATTTTGCCGTTGAACAGAAAGCGGTGGATAGCTGGTTATCGATGTTGCTCTTTGCGGCCGAAGTGTCGAAAGACGATACCGTACAACAGGTGATCCACAGCTCTATGGCGCCAGAACAACTGGCGCAGTTGTTTAACCAGATTTGTGGTGAACAACTGAACGAGCAAGGCCAGAACCTGATCCGGGTCATGGCTGAAAACGGACGTTTGAGTGTACTGCCTGCGGTCGTTGCTGAGTTTTCGGCACTGAAAGCAGAACTGGACAAAGAACTGGAAGCGCAGATCACCTCTGCGGCAGCGTTATCTGAAGCGGAAAAAGTGAAAATCCAGAAATCTCTGGAAGCACGTTATCAGCGCACAGTACGTCTGAATTGTCAGCTGGATCCATCGTTGATGGCCGGTCTGGTGATCAAGATCGGTGATGACATCATCGATGCCAGCGTTCGCAGTAAACTCAACCGCTTGGCGGAAGCATTGCAATCTTGATTGGGGATTAAAGCATGCAACTCAACTCCACTGAAATTGCCGAGCTGATTAAAAAGCGTATCGCGCAATTCAACGTCGTGACCGAGGCCCGCAATGAAGGGACTATCGTATCGGTCAGCGACGGTATTATTCGTATTCATGGCCTTGCTGATGTCATGCAAGGTGAAATGATCGAACTGCCTGGCAACAGCTATGGTCTGGCTCTGAACCTGGAGCGTGACTCTGTTGGTGCTATCGTCATGGGCCCGTACACTGATCTGGCTGAAGGCCAGAAAGTAACGGGTACCGGTCGTATTCTGGAAGTGCCGGTTGGTCGTGGTCTGCTGGGCCGTGTGGTTAACACACTGGGTCAGCCTATTGATGGTAAAGGCCCTATCGAAAACGATGGCTTTGCTCCGGTAGAAGTGATTGCACCAGGCGTAATCGAACGTCAATCTGTTTCTCAGCCAGTACAAACTGGTTATAAAGCAGTTGATGCAATGATCCCAATCGGCCGTGGCCAGCGTGAGCTGATCATCGGTGACCGTCAGACCGGTAAAACCGCGCTGGCGATCGACGCGATCATCAACCAGAAAGATTCCGGCATCAAATGTGTGTACGTGGCTATCGGCCAGAAAGCGTCAACCATCGCTAACGTGGTGCGCAAACTGGAAGAGCACGGTGCACTGGCTAACACCATCGTGGTGGTGGCATCTGCTTCTGAATCAGCTTCTCTGCAATATCTGGCGCCTTACTCTGGTTGTACCATGGGTGAGTATTTCCGTGACCGCGGTGAAGATGCACTGATTATTTATGACGATCTGTCCAAGCACGCTGTGGCTTACCGTCAGATCTCTCTGCTGCTGCGTCGTCCGCCAGGACGTGAAGCTTACCCAGGCGACGTGTTCTATTTACACTCCCGTCTGCTGGAACGTGCTTCCCGCGTTAACACAGATTATGTGGAAGCGTTCACCAAAGGCGCGGTAAAAGGCCAGACTGGTTCTCTGACGGCACTGCCAATCATTGAAACTCAGGCCGGTGACGTGTCTGCATTCGTTCCGACCAACGTAATTTCGATTACTGACGGTCAGATCTTCCTGACCACTCAACTGTTCAACGCCGGTATTCGTCCTGCGGTTGACCCGGGTATTTCGGTATCCCGTGTGGGTGGTGCTGCTCAGACCAAGATCATCAAGAAACTGTCCGGTGGTATCCGTACCGCACTGGCACAGTATCGTGAACTGGCGGCGTTCGCACAGTTCTCTTCTGATCTGGACGATGCAACCCGTAAACAGCTGAACCATGGTCAGAAAGTGACTGAGCTGATGAAGCAGAAACAGTACGCACCGATGAGTGTGGCCCAGCAAGCGCTGGTACTGTTCGCTGCTGAGCGTGGCTATCTGGAAGATGTCGAACTGAACAAGATCGGCGACTTTGAAGCAGCGCTGCTCTCTTATGCCAACAATGAGCATGCTGATCTGATGGCTGAAATTAATGCAAAAGCAGATTACAACGATGACATCGTTGCGCGTCTGTCTGCATTGATCGATAGCTTCAAAGCGACTCATACCTGGTAATAACGCGGCTGCCGTAAGGCAGCCTCTGATGTGGAGAGTCAGCAATGGCCGGCGCAAAAGAGATACGCAATAAAATCGCCAGTGTGAAGAACACGCAAAAGATCACCGGTGCCATGGAGATGGTGGCAGCCAGCAAAATGCGCAAAGCGCAGGAACGCATGGCCTATAGCCGTCCCTATGCCGTGACCATGCGCAAGGTGATCGGTCATATCGCGTTGGGTAACCTGGAGTATAAACACTCCTACCTGATTGAACGTGAAGTGAAGCGGGTGGGTTACATCATCGTATCGACTGATCGTGGTCTGTGTGGTGGTCTGAACATTAACCTGTTCAAATCAGCGCTGGTATCGATGAAAGAATGGAAGGAGCAGGGCGTAGAAGTTTCTACTGCGCTGATTGGCTCAAAAGCGGCCAACTTCTTCGAACGCTTTGGTGGCAAAGCACTGGCACAGGTTTCCGGGATGGGTGATGCGCCAAGCATCGGCGATCTGATCGGTTCTGTAAAAGTGATGCTGCAAGCTTACGACAACGGCGAGATCGATCGTCTGTATCTGGTGTACAACAAGTTTGTAAACACCATGGTGCAGACACCTACAGTCGATCAGATGCTGCCTTTGCCGAAGGCTGATGACCAGGCGCTGGCAAAACGCCACTGGGATTATCTGTATGAACCGGATCCCAAACATCTGTTGAATGAACTGCTGATCCGTTATGTCGAATCACAGGTTTATCAGGGTGTGGTGGAGAATTTAGCCAGTGAGCAGGCAGCCCGTATGGTGGCAATGAAAGCGGCTACCGATAACGCCGGCGATCTGATTGGTGATTTGCAACTGGTGTATAACAAGGCGCGTCAGGCGTCGATTACCCAGGAACTCACCGAGATCGTTAGCGGTGCATCGGCAGTTTAAGGCAAAGGTTTCCAGGCTTTAGAGGATTTGACATGAGTAACGGTATCATTGTTCAAGTCATCGGTGCGGTTGTAGACGTACAGTTTCCGCAAGATGCGGTTCCAAAGGTTTATGACGCGCTGAAGATTGTGAGCGAAGGCCAGTCCAAAGGGCTGGTTATGGAAGTGCAACAACAAATCGGTGGTGGTGTTGTTCGTTGTATCGCGATGGGGACTTCTGATGGTCTGCGTCGTGGTGCCGAAGTATCTAACACCGGTGAAGCGATCAAAGTACCGGTTGGTATGAAGACGCTGGGTCGTATCATGAACGTTCTGGGCGAGCCTGTGGACGAACAAGGCCCAATCGGTGCAGAAGACAACTGGGTTATTCATCGTGAAGCGCCAAGCTACGAAGATCAGTCCAGTGCCACTGAACTGCTGGAAACAGGCATCAAGGTTATCGACCTGATCTGCCCGTTTGCCAAAGGCGGTAAAGTCGGTCTGTTCGGTGGTGCCGGTGTAGGCAAAACCGTAAACATGATGGAATTGATCAACAACATCGCGAAAGCGCACTCCGGTCTGTCTGTATTCGCCGGTGTGGGTGAACGTACCCGTGAGGGTAATGACTTCTATTATGAAATGAAGGAGTCTAACGTTCTCGACAAAGTAGCGATGGTGTATGGCCAGATGAACGAGCCACCAGGAAACCGTCTGCGTGTAGCTCTGACTGGTCTGACCATGGCGGAAAAATTCCGTGATGAAGGCCGTGACGTTCTGTTGTTCATCGACAACATCTATCGTTACACCCTGGCCGGTACTGAAGTATCAGCTCTGCTGGGTCGTATGCCATCTGCGGTAGGTTATCAGCCAACACTGGCGGAAGAGATGGGTGTTCTGCAAGAACGTATCACCTCTACCAAGACGGGTTCTATCACGTCAATCCAGGCGGTATACGTACCTGCGGATGACTTGACTGACCCGTCACCAGCGACCACGTTTGCGCATCTGGACTCAACCGTAACATTGAGCCGTCAGATCGCAGCGTTGGGTATTTACCCGGCGGTTGACCCACTGGATTCTACTTCTCGTCAGCTGGATCCGCTGGTGGTTGGTCAGGAACACTACGAAACCGCGCGTGGCGTACAGACAGTTCTGCAGCGTTATAAAGAACTGAAAGACATCATCGCCATCCTGGGTATGGATGAATTGTCAGAAGATGACAAGCTGGTGGTAGCGCGTGCACGTAAGATCGAACGTTTCCTGTCACAGCCATTTAACGTTGCGGAAGTATTCACCGGTTCACCAGGTAAATACGTGACTCTGAAAGAGACGATCCGTGGCTTTAAAGGCATTCTGGACGGCGAATACGACGATCTGCCAGAACAGGCGTTCTACATGGTTGGCTCCATCGACGAAGTGGTCGAGAAAGCTAAGAAACTGTAATTCAGGCAGGAGGCTCTATGGCTGAGATTACCTTCCACCTGGATGTGGTCAGTGCTGAAGGCATGTTGTTTTCCGGTCGTGTGGAATCCGTTCAGGTTTCCGGCGCGGAAGGGGAACTGGGGATCCGTCACGGTCATGCACCGTTACTGACTTCCATCAAGCCTGGTCTGGTGCGTCTGGTTAAACTGCATGGTGCCGAAGAGGTGATGTACATCTCCGGCGGTATGCTGGAAGTGCAACCAGAAGCTGCGACCGTGCTGGCGGACACCGTGATCCGTGCGACTGATTTGGATGAAGCGAAGGCACAGGCTGCCAAACGGGCTGCCGAGGAGAAAATCCACGGCAATCCGGGCGATGTGGACTATGCGACTGCAATCACCGAACTGGCGAAAGCAGTGGCGCAATTACGCGTCATCGAGATCACCCGCAAACGCTTCTGATTTGGCTTTACTGCCTTAATGAAAAAACGGCCTGTCTATACCAGACAGGCCGTTTTTTTATGTCCGATCAGCTGTTATCGCACGGATAAAAAAAAGCCGTAATCGTCAGGATCACGGCTTTTTAATCAGAGGAAATTTAAGACTTCAGATCGTCCATGACTGCGCTGATTTTATGGATTGCGAGGTCAGCCCCTTCATGTTCATCTTCCTGTGACAGGCGCAGGCCTACGAATTTCTTCATGGTGCCATAAACCAGCAGGGCACCGGCTACCGCAATCACAATGCCCAGCAGTGTACCGAGTAGCTGTGAAAGGATGGATACACCGCCGATACCGCCCAGTGCGGTACTGCCAAAGATACCGGCAGCGATGCCGCCCCAGGCACCACACAGACCGTGCAGCGGCCAGACCCCGAGTACGTCATCAATCTGCGGACGACGTTGCAGCATCGTGAACACAATAATGAAGATGGCACCGGCAACGCCACCGACCACTAATGCACCAATCGGGTGCATTACATCGGAACCGGCACAGACAGCAACCAGACCTGCCAGCGGGCCGTTATGGATAAAGCCGGGGTCATTTTTGCCCAGAAACATGGCGACCAGCGTACCGCCCACCATGGCCATCAATGAGTTCACGGCGACTAATCCGCTGATGCCGCTCAGTTTTTGTGCCGACATCACGTTAAAACCAAACCAGCCGACAATCAGGATCCAGGCACCCAGAGCCAGCATCGGAATATTGGATGGGGCAAAGCTGAAAATTTGTTTGCCGCGGATACGGCCGCGACGCATGCCCAGCAACGTCAGCGCGACCAGACCAATCCAGCCACCGACGGCGTGCACCACCACCGAACCGGCAAAGTCATGAAAGGGGGCACCGAACTGCGAGGTGAACCATTCCTGCACACCAAAACGGCCGTTCCAGGCAATCCCTTCAAACAGCGGATAAACCAGACCCACAATCAGGAAGGAACAGCACAGCATCGGGTAGAAGCGGGCGCGTTCAGCGATACCGCCACTCACGATCGCCGGAATTGCGGCTGCAAAAGTCAGCAGAAAGAAGAACTTAGTTAATTCCAGCCCATTCTGGCTCATCAGCGTGCCGGCACTGCTGAGGAAACTCTTGTCGTAAGCCAGAAAATAACCGATGAAAAAATAGGCCAGCGTTGAGACGCCGAAATCGGTAATGATTTTAACCAGTGCGTTGACCTGGTTTTTGTTACGTACAGTACCAAGCTCCAGAAAGGCGAAGCCGGCATGCATGGCCAGTACCATGACAGCACCCAGTAATAAAAACAGGGTATCAGCACCACTGGTCAGGGTTGCAATTGCATTTGTGGTTTCCACCAACATCTCCTCTGTAGATTCAAATACCGCCCCATTTCTGTGCTTTGGTGGTGGTAATGTACTGAATTGAGTCTGTTTTTGACTCAAATTTGTGCTATTCCCCGTATTGGGGCGCTAAGAAGATTCACGAATTATGCCAATATGATTAATCATAATAATTCGTGTTATAAAACAATAACTTCTGTGTGGATACTACGAATATAGTAGGTATATGGCTGAAAGAGTTAACCATTTTGGTGCTATTGCGCACAAAAATAAGGCAATTAAAGAATAAAACAGCATGAAAGAAAGGATTCATAGAGTACCCTGCTGTATGACAGCAGGGTATGACTATCAGGATAAACTCAGACGGTAATATTCTGCGGCTTTTTCAAACAGACGCTGGTGTTCCATGATAGAAGCCAGTGCCCGCTGATCTCTGGTCGTTGGCTGCAGCGCCACACTGCGTTCCAGGTAACCCTGAGCAGGTACATACTGTTCCTGATGGTAATAGATATGGCCCAGAGCCGACAGCAACGCCGGTGACTGCGGATGCTGTTTCAGCTGACGCAGCAGCAGTTGCAGCAACTGGGAGTAATCACTGAGTTTCAGTTCGGCGCAACGTTGCCATAAAGCCTCATCTGCCTGTTTGCGCAGCAAGGGTGCCAGTTGCTCAAATGCAGCCTGATAGTGCTGTTGCTGAATAAGGGTATCAATCAGGGCCAGTTTTAATTGCGGTGTATGGCGTACGACGCGGGGTTGCTGCTGCCAGAAGGCCAGCAGTACATCTTCGTTCTGCTCCTGCAGAATTTTGCTGAACCAGGCCTGATAACATTGTTGCTGTGCGGCCGCGAAATCATCGTCGCTCAGCAACTGTTGTTTCCGCAGTAATGGCAGTAGTTCCAGTTCTTCCTGCCATGCCTGCTGAGCCTGATAGATGCTGCGTAAGCGTTGCAGGATCTGCGGATGCTGAGGCCAGCGCTGACGCAGCTGTTCCAGTAATTCACGGCTTTGCTGCCATTCGCCCTGATCCTGCAGCAGACGAACCTGGGTCAGCTGGATGGCCAGCTGGGCCTGCGGATCCAGTTCACCGGCTTTCAGCAGATATTCATCGCGTTTCTGATAAGCGCCCTGTGCATGCGCCGCTTCGGCAGCAGAGAGATAATTCAGCAACGGCAGATCACTTTGTCCGGCACTGCGCAGCATCAGATGTTCTGCGCGCTGATATTCACCTTCCGCCAGTGCGGTCATGCCTTTCTGGGTCTGGCGCTGTGCTTTCAGATAGCGGCGGTTTTGCCACCAGCCACGAATACCACGACGAACACTGAACAGGCGGCTCAGTAATCCTTCGGTCAGCAGTAACAGAAAGTAAAAGACAAACGCAATAATCGCGGCGGTGATAACACTCATTTCAATGGTGTAGTCAGCAACCGCAATCATCACATAACCCTGATGATCAGCCAGCTGCGGGCCCACTAACAGGGCGGCAGCCAGAATCACCAGTAAGACTATCAGACGGATCATCCTGTTTCTCCTCAGCGGGCTGCCGGTGCGGTTTGCCAGCGCTCAGCGAGCGTTTTTTCCAGCAGTGGCTGCACAGCAAAGGTTTTCGGATAGTGGCCGGTGATATCGGCTTCCTGCAGCGTGGTCAGCTCTTTTTGCATGAACTGGGTGGCGCTGTCATCCGCTTCGTAGTAATCACTGAGCCAGCTTTGTGCTTTCTGCAGATGATTACGGAAATTAGCCTGTTCCTGGCGCAATAAACTCAGTTGTGCCAGTTGCAGCTGTAAGCGCAGATTTTCCTGCAGATAGGCAGACTGCTCCGGTGACAGCAATGCTTCCACCTGACTGCTCCGGCGGCGGATAGTCACAAAGTGTTCGGCAAACTGTTTGGCACTCTTTTCCAGATTGGTTTGCCAGTCGCTTAACTGATCGCTGACTTCATCGCTGATCGGGTCTTGTTCCAGTTTTGGCTCTAATCCTTTGATTTTCAGTTGATCGATATTATCCAGCAGGGTGCCTACCCGCAGAGACAGGCCTTCACGATCGACTTCCGGTGCGGATTTTACGGCGGCAATATCTTCGGCCAGCGCTTTACGCAGCGGGATCAGTGACGGGTCTGCGATAGCCTGTATGCGGCTATCGGCATCGGTCAGTAAAATACCGGCAGTAACGAGATCCTGCTCCAGCCAGAGTTTGCGTCCGGCCATGCGCACCAGATAACCGGCTTCGGCCAGCATCCAGTCGTTCGGTCGCTGATGTTCTTTTTCCAGCCATTTCTGTTCCAGTTCCCGCTGACGGCCATCCAGTTTCAGCTGTTGTTCACCTAAGCTGGCCAGTGATTCTTTCACCACTGGTTGTGTTTCCAGCAAATCCTGCAGGGCGGATTGTTCGCTGCGGGACTGTTGCAGTTCATCGTGCAGCGTTGCCAGTTCCTGTGCCGTTTGTCGTTGTTGCTGATAAACATAGATGCTGAAGCCGCCGATACCGGCCATCAGGATCAGCAACAAACCGATTGCTGTTTTTGAGGAGCTGTTACGCTTTACGGTGTGTGGTTTCGGCTCTTGTCCGGCTGGCGGCAGAGCGGATTCCTGGGCTTCACTCATCTGTTTCATCCTCTGAATTATTCTGATAATGCAGCCGCCACAGCCTGATGCTGTGCGCCGGACATAATCGTTATTTGTTTAAATCCTGAATGCCTGATCTCTTCCGCGATGCGTTCGCTGGCAACAAACCAGCGTAGTGCTGATAACCAATTTCCGGCGGTATCGGGTAACAGGATCAGTAATTGCCGAAATAATTCACTACTAGTGATGATAACACTGTCCACCGCGGCTGCCTGCCATTCCTGTAATAAACGGGCGCCGTCTGTTTGCAGATAGTGACGACGGTAACATTCAACACAGGAAACCTGCGCACCGCGGTGGCGTAAGGTTTCCGTCAGCAGTTCGCGGCCACCGTTACCGCGCAGGATCACGATTTTCTTTCCGTTAACCGATTGCAGTGCGGGCTGCGCCAGCAAACCTTCGCTGCGGGCATCGGCAGGCGAGATGACGCGGAGCCCTTGTTGCTGCCATTCGGCTGCCGTCGCCGGGCCGACCGCCAGATAAGTCAGCGCTGGTGGCCACAGAATTTTTTGTTGCTGTAAGTGGCGGCTGGCAAATTGTACGGCAGCGGCACTCACCGCGAGGGTGATCTCCGCCTGCTTCAGCAGGGCTGGTAATAAGGCTAACTCATCGCCTGGCTGGTAAGTCAGTAACGGGCAGACTACCGGTGTGTGGCCGTCACGCCGCAAATATGCCGCCAGTTCACCGGCGGCAGGCTGCGGACGCAGGATTAACGGTGTCATGCGCCATAAACCGCACGCAGAATATCATCAGCACCCTGAACCAGCAGTTGTTCTGCCAGTAGCTTACCCAGTTCTTCGGCCTGTTCTTTCGGACCGGAAATATCGCCATGAATGATCTGTTTGCCATCCACAGATCCAACCAGACCACGCAGCCACAAATGATCGTTGTCCTGCATTTCCGCAAATGCGCCGATAGGGACCTGACAACCACCCTGCAGCGTGCGGTTCATGGCCCGTTCCGCCATCACACAGTAACGGGTGGTGGCATGTTCCAGTGATGCCAGTAATGCTAACGTTTGGGTATCACCGAGACGACATTCAATGCCGACCGCACCCTGGCCATTCGCAGGCAGGCTGAGCTCCGGGGGTAACCGTGAGCGGATCCGTTCTGCCTTGTCCAGACGACGTAAACCGGCGGCAGCGAGGATGATGGCATCATAGTCACCGGCATCCAGTTTGGCTAAACGGGTATTCACATTGCCGCGCAGATCGCGGATCACCAGATCCGGACGCTGCGCCCGCAGCTGACACTGCCGGCGCAGGCTGGAGGTACCGACCACCGCACCTTCCGGTAGTTCATATACGCTGGCAAAGCGGGAACTGACAAACGCATCGTACGGATCATCACGCTCACAGATCACCGCCAGACCGAGCCCGTCAGGAAAATCAACCGGTACATCTTTCATGGAATGCACGGCAATATCTGCCCGGTTTTCCAGCATGGCTTGTTCTAACTCTTTGACAAACAAACCTTTACCACCAATCTTGGCCAGCGGGGTATCGAGAATTTTGTCACCCTGCGTGCTCATCGGCACCAGCGTGACTTGTAATCCGGGATGATGAAGCTCAAGCTGTTGCTTAACGAAGTTGGCCTGCCACAGGGCCAGCGGGCTTTTTCGGGTAGCGATACGCAGTTCGGTCATAAGTGTCTGTACCAGCGGTTTTTACCGGATACTAACATGGTAGCAGATGGCGGTTGAACCCTGAGCGTTACATTGCACTATTCCGGGGAGGTTTACCGCGCTGTCAGCTGTGCTAACATGGGGAAATTACACCAGCCATTGCTGGCGAAGTGTCCGAATTTGATCAACTAAGGCCAAACGGTTGTTTAAACAGTTTGAGTTGCTGGTTGCCCGCTGTGATGCCATCAATCAGATCAAGATGGAACGGGCGCTGGAGGCAATGAACGAGGCGGGGCGGCGTATGCTCTCCATGCTGCCGGTTCTGCTGCATTATCATCATCCACACCTTCCGGGCTATGTCTCCGGTGAGGTGCCCTGTGGTATTGCCAATTTTCAGCCGGATGCGGCGCAACGCAAGTTTCTGTTTACCCAATGCGGTCATACGGCCGAGCCTGAAGTGAAAGAGTGCTGCCTGTCTGCGGTGTATACCATGGGCAGCACCTCGTCTATTGGCCAGAGTACGGTCTCCGATCTGGATATCTGGATTTGTCATGATCCGGCATTGTCTGCTGAGCGGCGGGCACTGCTGGAGCAAAAGTGTCAGTTCCTCTCCCGGCTGGCAGAACAGCACAGTGTGGAAATGAACTTTTTCCTGATCCCGGAAAATAAATTCCGCGTCGGTAACCAGGCTCAGGTTGGCCTGGATAACTGCGGCAGTGCGCAGCATCTGCTGTTGCTGGAAGAGTTTTACCGCAGTGCTACGCGGGTTGCCGGTAAGCGTCTGCTGTGGCCGTTGATCCCGGTCGAGCGGGAAGATGAATATGATGCACTGGCCGCAGCGCTGTTCAGCACCGGGATGATTTCCGAAGATGACTGGCTCGATCTGGGCGGCGTTGGTCATATTCCGGCGGAAGAGTATTTTGGTTCGGCACTGTGGCTGCTGTACAAAGGGCTGGATTCGCCTTACAAGGCGGTATTGAAAATTCTGGTCATGGAAGCCTATTCCGCAGAGTTCCCGCACACCGATCTGTTAGCCGTACAGGCGAAACGCTGGTTCCAGCAGCATGATGAATTCGGTTTATCGCTGGATGCCTATTATCTGATGCTGGATAAGGTCACGGATTATCTGACCAAGCTGGGGGATACCAAACGGCTGGATCTGGCGCGGCGTTGTTTCTATTTAAAAATCTGTGACCCGTTAAGCCGCAATGTGCCACCGCAACATGGTCGCTGGCGACGTGATTTGCTGGTTAAACTGGTGCGGGACTGGGGTTGGGATCATGCAACGCTGCAGCATCTCGACAGCCATGATCAGTGGAAAGTCGAGCAGGTTAAAACGGCCTATGAAGAGCTGCTGAGCTCGCTGATGCAAAGTTACAGCAAGCTGATCCAGTTTGCGCGCCGCAACAACATCAGTGAATCCATCAACCCGGAAGATATCGGGATTCTGTCGCGTAAACTCTATACCGCGTTTGAGGCGCTGCCGGGTAAGGTGCAGCGTATTAACCTGAAGATTGCGCCTGATTTGCATGAGTCGGATTTAAGCCTGATCCAGGTGCCGCCGGGACATCTGAACCGTCAGGGCTGGTATCTGTATAAATACTCGCTCAAACCGCACGATATTATCGGGCGGGCACCGCTGGAATATAACGGCTATCTTTCCAAGCTGGTGGCCTGGGCCTATTTTAATGGTCTGATGGTCGCGAATACGCGGATCGATATCCGGCAGGCGGGCTCCGATATCACCCGAACCTGTCTGCATCAGTTCTGTCAGGATCTGGCCGATACCTTCCCGGTGGAATTGCCGCCGGCAAGTAATCTGGCGCTGAGCCGGCCGTGTGAAATCCGTCATCTGGGGATTTTCCTCAATCTGGAGCGTGATCCGACGGCCGACTGGCCGGAAGAGATGCCGCCGGTGCTGGAACATGGCGAGGATATGCTCTGTTTCGGCGCGCGTCAGGAGTGCCTGATTGGTACGGTGGATCTGGTGTACCGGAATTCATGGAATGAAGTGCGTACGCTGCACTTTAACGGTCTGGATGCGGTTGTTGAGGCCCTGAGTACCATTTTAAGCAAGATGCATCAGGACGCTGCGGCACCGGATGCGATCGATGTGTTCTGCTACAGTCAGTATTACCGCGACGAGATCCGCCACCAGTTTACGGAACTGGTGAACTCCTGTATTTCGCTGCGTCTGGCGCTGGATAAACAGCGCATGGTGAAATTACTGTCCGTGGGTGAGCACCGGTATGCGCTGTTTCTGGAACGCCGCGGAGTCTCCGTGCGTCAGCTCAGCAGTGCGATCGATTTTTACCGTCAGGTGTCGGATAACAAACTGGAACGTCAGACCGCGGAGCCGGATAACGGGCTGCATGTGCCGCCGATCGTCGATGCGTATGCCAGTGAAGGCCTGATCCAGTATTTCTTTGAAGATAACGACAACGGTTTTAACGTCTATATTCTGGACGAAAATAACAAAGTCGAAATTTATCACGAATATGCCGGCAGCAAAGAAGATCTGGTGCAGAATGTCAATCGCTATTACACCATGACGCATCAGCGTTTCGACTTCACCGAACAGGTGATCAATTTCAATTTACCGCAGTTTTATGAGCTGGTGCCCGGTTCAGATTCACTGCAGGTCACGCCATACCGCTCCGCGATGCGGGAGATGCCGCAACAGGCATCCGGCTAACATTACCGCTGTTTTTTGTCCTTTGTTCAAAAGTGTAAAGAATCGCAAATCAGGATGAGAAGTATACCTGAAGGACTATTATCGCCTCCGCATTACGTCACATGACTTACGAGGTTGTAAATGAGTATGGGTATCAAAAAAGTTCTGCTGAGCTTGGGTCTGAGTGCTGTTGTTTCTGCTTTCGGTGTATCAATGGCGAATGCCAGTCCGGCCCCGGCGGATGATGAAGCCAGACAGGAATGCCCTGAAGGCCAGAAATGTGATCGTCCGGCTCCGGATACTAAAAAAGCCCGGAAACAGGGTGAAGAACGGACTAACAACGCAGCACCGGAAGGCAGAGAGCATTCTGAAGCCATGAACAGAGCTGAAGGCGACGAAAGCGCGCCTGCGCCACGTGATGAGCAGAAACAGTCAAAAGATCCGAAGGAAAAACCACCAAAAGACGGCAAACCACCGAAAGATGCGCCAGCCGAAGAGTGATCTGCATATAGCAAAACGGCTCCCTGAGGGAGCCGTTTTTGTTGGTAGATTAATATGTTTTCTTGTCGACATGTCCGAGATCGCGTTCCGGCGCGATCTGATCGCGTACCCGCTGCTTCAGTGCTTTGACATCCGGGAAGCCGCCATCCGCTTTACGTTCCCAGATACAGACGCCATTCACCAGAATTTCAAAACGGCCGCCGGTATCCGGATGTAAATTGACGCTGCCCAGTTCTTCACTGAAGGTATGTAACAGCTCTTGTGCCATCCACCCGGCGCGCAGCATCCAGTTGCACTGGCGGCAGTAGTAGATATCAACAACCGGTTTATCCATGATGTTTAACCTAACGTCACTTTTTCGCCGGACTGTTTACTGCAGGCGTCACTGAGTAATTCGATCAGCTCACGGCCACCGCGATTATCAATCCATTTGCCATCTTTCCAGTCGAAGTGATAGCCGTTTTCACGGGTCGCTACCCAGATCTGATGTAGCGGCTCCTGCTTGTTGATAATGATCTTGCTGCCGTTGACAAAAGTCAGCGTGACCACGCCGCTGTTGAGTTCACAATCAATATCGGTATCGCAATTATCTATGGCTTGTTCGATAAACTGGTAGCGCCCTTCCACCAGCGCGTGAAATTCACTGTCTTTCATTCCGGCTTGTCCTATTTGCATTTACTGCGATGAGTGAGATTATAGTGGTCCAAATTACTGAATCGCACAAGATCATGAAAATGCGCACATACAGTGTGGGTTTAGCACTGTTACTGACCGGTTTGCTGAGTGGTTGTGGCTTGAAAGGGCCACTGTATATGCCACAGCAGCCACCGGCACAACAGCAGCCTGCCCAGCCGCAAGACCAGACTGACAACCACCAGACCCAATCATAAGGAAACGATGGAGCCATGGATTTTTTTAATTATCGCGAAGATGGCGAACTGCTGGCCGAACAATGTGCAGTCAGTGAGTTAGTCGCCCAATACGGCACCCCTTTGTATATCTATTCCCGTGCGACCATCGAACGTCACTGGAAAGCGTTTGATGCCGCTGCCGGTGATGTGCCGCACCTGATCTGTTACGCGGTAAAGGCCAATGGCAACCTCGCGATCCTGAACCTGCTGGCGCGTCTGGGTTCCGGTTTTGACATCGTTTCCGGCGGTGAGCTGGCGCGTGTTATTGCCGCCGGCGGGGATGCGAAGAAAGTCGTGTTCTCCGGTGTCGGTAAAACCGAAGAAGAAATGCGTTATGCATTGGGGCAGGACATTCTCTGCTTTAACGTGGAATCAGAGCCGGAACTGGAACGCCTGAATCAGGTGGCGGGTTCTATGGGGAAAGTGGCGCGGATTTCTATCCGTATCAACCCGGATATCGATGCCGGTACCCACCCGTATATCTCTACCGGTCTGAAACAGAACAAATTCGGTATTCCGATTGAACGCGCACCGGAAGTGTACCGCTACGCGGCCAGCCTGCCGAACCTGCAGATCACCGGTGTGGATTGCCATATCGGTTCGCAGCTGACTGAAATCTCTCCGTTCCTTGAAGCAGTCGATAAACTGCTGGCCCTGATCGATGAATTATCGGCTGCCGGCATCAAAATTCATCATCTGGATGTGGGTGGTGGTCTGGGTGTGAATTACAACGACGAAACACCACCGCACCCGAGCGAATATGCACTGGCACTTAAACAGAAACTGCAGGATCGCGATCTGACGCTGATGTTTGAACCGGGCCGTGCGATTATGGCCAATGCCGGTATTCTGGCGACCAAAGTGGAATATCTGAAAGCGGGTGAAGATCGTCATTTTGCGATTGTCGATGCCGCGATGAACGACCTGATCCGTCCGTCACTGTACAGTGCCTGGATGAATATCATTCCGGTGAACCGTTCGCTGCCGCGTGATGCGCATCACTACGATGTCGTGGGTCCGATTTGTGAAACCGGCGATTTCCTGGGTAAAGATCGCGAACTGGCGATTGCACCGGGTGATTATCTGGTAGTCCGTTCCGCCGGCGCGTATGGTTTCTCGATGGCGTCTAACTATAACGCCCGTTCCCGTGCCGCAGAAGTGCTGGTGGACGGTGAACAGCCGCATCTGGTGCGTGAGCGTGAACCGCTGGCATCGCTGTGGCAATTTGAACATCTGTTGCCGTAACAGGAGTCAGGCTGCATGTTGATCCAGTTTTCCAAAATGCACGGTCTGGGAAATGACTTTGTGGTGGTTGATGGCGTCACGCAGAAGGTGTTTTTTAATGCGGAAACGCTGAAACGCCTCGGTGATCGTCATTTTGGTATCGGTTTTGACCAGCTGCTGCTGGTCGAACCGCCGTATGATCCTGATCTCGACTTCCACTATCGTATTTTTAATGCCGATGGTTCGGAAGTGCAGCAGTGTGGTAACGGTGCGCGCTGTTTTGCCCGTTTTGTGCGTCTGAAAGGGCTGACCAACAAAGACCGTATTGCGGTCAGTACGGTCAGTGGCCGCATTGTGCTGCAACTGGAAGATAACGATCAGGTTACGGTCAACATGGGCGTACCGGAGTTTGAACCGGCCAAGATCCCGTTCCGGGCCCTGAAAGCCGAGAAGCTTTATCTGCTGCGCGTTGCCGAACAAACGGTGATGTGTGGAGTCGTGTCGATGGGGAACCCTCATTGCGTGATCGAGGTGCCGAGTGTGAAAGATGCTCCGGTTGAAACACTGGGACCGAAACTGGAGTCGTTTGACCGGTTCCCTGAGCGGATCAATGTCGGTTTCATGGAAGTGGTTTCTGCCAGTGAAATCAATCTGCGGGTGTATGAGCGTGGTGCTGGTGAAACACTGGCCTGCGGCACCGGCGCCTGTGCCGCCGTCGTGGTTGGTATTCAGCAGGAGAAACTTAAAGGCCGTGTGAAGGTGAATCTGCCCGGCGGTTCGCTGTATATCTCCTGGAATGGCCCTGGCAGCCCGGTTTACATGACCGGTCCGGCAGAGCATGTCTTCGACGGACAAATCGAATTATGAGTATCAACATGGGTGCACTGGAGTCGATGCTGGAAGAGAACCGCATAGCCGATTATCTGAAGCAACATCCGGATTTTTTCCTGCGGCATAAAGAGTTGCTGGAAGAGATAGCGGTGCCCCATGAACAGCGCGGTACGGTGTCGCTGTTTGATGTGAAACTGGAGCGGCAGCGCGAGCGTCTGCAGCAGCTGGAAGATGAACGGCAGGAGCTGCTGGCGAATGCCACCCGCAACGAGTTTATCTTCCGCGTCTATACCGATGTCTATCCGGCGCTGTTCGCCTGCACGTCAATGCGGCAGTTATGGAAGTGTCTGCATTCCACGTTTCGTGAACGGTTGCGGATCCCGGCCTGTGCGCTGTGGGTGAATCAGGCGCGGGTGAAAGCCAAGCGCTTTGATAAGCCCTATGAGATGGAATATCCGCTGTTTCAGCGCTTGTGCCTCTATCCGATGGCCGATCAGCTGGTCTATTTCGGCCGCGTCAATGATTGCGACCGGGAGCTGATTTTCGGGCAGGGCTCGCTGGTGCACTCGATGGCCCTGCTGCGGCTCGGGGAGTATGGCGAATGGGGCTTTCTGGCCTTTGGCCATGCTAATCCGCAGCATTATCAGCCGGGGATGGACAGCCTGCTGCTGGAGCAGTTAGGCCGGTTCGTGACCTTGTTGCTGCCGACACTGGCCCGTTCCTGTGAGTGAGTCACTGTCCTCTGTCTTACATACCTATCTGGAATACCTGCGCGTCGAGCGCCAGCTCAGTGCGCATACCCTCAGTAATTATCAGCGGCATCTGCAGGCGTTAATTGAATGGCTGCAGGAGAAGCAGATCCAGGACTGGGGTGAGCTGAATAACCCGCTGGTGCGGCAATGGGCGCACACGCTGCGTAAACACAAAGATACTTCGCCGCGCACCATCAGCACCAAGATGTCGGCCCTGCGCAGCTTTGCTGACTGGCTGGTGATCCGCGGTATTCTGGCGGCGAATCCGGCGCGTGGGGTGGCACTGCCGAAACTGGGACGGCCACTGCCGAAAAATCTCGATGTCGATCAGGTACATCAGCTGCTGAATATCACTGATGAATCGGATCCGCTGGTGGTGCGTGACCGCGCCATCATGGAGCTGTTCTATTCCACCGGTATGCGTCTTTCTGAGCTGGTGGCGCTGGATCTGAATGATCTGGATATGACCAGTCGTCAGGTCAGAGTGATCGGCAAGGGTAACAAAGAGCGCATTCTGCCGGTTGGCCGGCTGGCACTGGAATGGCTGGAGAAGTGGCTCAGAACCAGAACCGCTTTTCTGCTCGAAGGGGAAACCGCCCTGTTTCTCAGCAGCCGCAAGCGGCGCATTACGGCGCGGATGGTGGAGATCCGCATTGAGCAGTGGGGACAGAAACAGACACTGAACAGTCATGTACATCCGCATAAACTGCGTCACAGCTTTGCCACACATATGCTGGAATCTTCCGGCGATCTGCGCGCGGTACAGGAGTTGCTGGGGCATGCCAATCTGGCGACCACGCAGATCTATACCCACCTCGATTTTCAGCATCTGGCTGCAGTGTATGACCAGACGCATCCCCGTTCCAAACGTAAAAAGCTCAAGCCGGAAGAGGAAGAGTGATTTCAGGCTGCTATCGTCAGTTTGACACCCAATGCTTTTAATACTTTAACCACGGTTTCGTATCGGGGATGAGCGCCCGGTGCGAACGTTTTATACAGACTTTCCCGACCGAGACCGGTTTGTACCGCGATCTGGCTCATGCCTCTGGCTTTGGCTACATCGCCTAAAGCCGTCAGAAATAGTGCCGGATCATCTTCCTCCAGAATGGCATTCAGATATTCGGCAATAGCCTCTTCGCTATCAAGATAATCTGCCGCATCGAAAGAAGACAGCGTGACTTTTTTCATGAAGATTTCTCCAGTTCAACCCAGATCAGCTTTGCTTGTCTGATGTCTTTACTCTGCGTTGATTTATCACCACCAGTGGTCAAAAATTTCTGTTTTAAGAAAGACGTTCATAATAAGTGTATCCTTAAAGATACATACTGCAAGTGTAAATAATCCCTTAATCGGCTTATGATGGCAGATATCTTCGGACCGCAAGACCTGTCAGGATCTCCTCAAGTTGCTGAAAAAATTCTCTCTCATGGTGCAGGGCACCACGTCCGATGCCGGTAAAAGCACGCTGGTGGCGGGGCTGTGCCGTCTGCTGAAACGACAGGGCTGGTCGGTGGCGCCGTTTAAATCGCAGAACATGGCGCTGAACAGTGCGGTGACAGCAGACGGTGGTGAGATTGGCCGCGCGCAGGCGGTACAGGCGCAGGCCTGTGAGATTGAGCCGACCGTGCACATGAACCCGGTGCTGCTGAAGCCAAATACCGATATCGGGGCGCAGGTGATCGTGCAGGGCAAGGCACTGGCGGATATGGACGCCTGCGCGTATCACGAATACAAACCCCGGGTGATGGGCGCAGTGATGGAGTCGTACCACCACCTGCAGGCGCACTATCAGGCAGTGATCATTGAGGGCGCGGGGAGTCCGGCGGAGATCAATCTGCGCGATCGTGACATTGCCAATATGGGCTTTGCCGAAGAGGCAGATTGTCCGGTCATCATTATTGCCGACATCGATAAAGGCGGCGTGTTCGCGCATCTCTATGGCACGCTGGCGCTGCTTTCCGAGAGTGAACAGAACCGGGTGATCGGCTTTGTTATCAACCGCTTCCGTGGCGATATTACCCTGCTGCAAGGTGGCCTCGACTGGCTGGAACAGACCACCGGCAAGCCGGTGCTGGGCGTGCTGCCTTATCTGCATGGCCTGTATCTGGAACAGGAAGATGCCATTGCGGTGCAGCAAGGTGAGCGCGGTAAATTCCGCGTGGTGGTGCCCTGTTTCCCGCGCATCAGTAATCACACCGATTTTGATGTATTGCGGCTGCATCCGGATGTGGATCTCATCATGGTGCCGCCGAATCAGCCATTACCACCGGCGGATCTTATTATTCTGCCCGGCTCGAAGAGCGTGCAGGGTGATTTGCGCTTCCTTCGCGAACAGGGCTGGGATAACGCGATCAACCGTCACCTGCGCTTCGGCGGCAAGCTGATTGGTATCTGTGGCGGTTATCAGATGCTGGGCGACATGCTGCATGATCCGCTGGGCCTGGAAGGTGAGGCCGGTTCCATGCCAGGGCTCGGTTTATTGCCGATCAGTACCACGCTGGCGCCGGAAAAACAGCTGCGCCGGGTGACCGGTACCCTGACACTGGAGGGTGAAACAGTTCCTGTGATCGGGTATGAAATTCATGCCGGGGTGACAGAGATTCCCTCCGGGTATACGCAGCCTCTGCAGCTGAATGATGGTCAGCAGACGGCAGAGGATGGTTTTTGCTCCGCGGATAACCTGATTCTGGGCAGTTATCTGCACGGACTGTTCGATGAACCGGCCGCTTGTAATGCGTTGCTGCGCTGGGCCGGGCTCAGCATCGATACCGCGCCGGATATGCAACAACTGCGGGAAGACGGCATCAACCGGCTGGCAGATTGTCTGGCCGATCATCTGAATATGGACAAGCTTTTTAGCCTTCTGGAGCAGTGGAAACAACAACATGCAAACTAAATCCTGTCCGGCGCTGCTGGTCAGTGCGCCTTCCAGCCATAGCGGCAAAACCACGGTTACTGCCGCGCTGGCGCGTTACTGGACGCAACAGGGCAAGACGGTGCGGGTGTTTAAGACCGGACCGGACTTTTTAGATCCGATGCTGCTGGAGCAGGCCAGTAGCGCACCGGTACATCAGCTGGATCTGTGGATGATGGGCGAGGATAACTGCCGGCGGCGTCTGGCGGAAGCCGCACAGGAGGCCGACCTCATCCTGATTGAAGGCGTGATGGGGCTGTATGACGGCCATACCAGTTCAGCCGATATCGCCCGCCTGTTTGCTATTCCGCTGTTGCTGGTCGTCGATGGCTCGGCGATGGCGCAGACCTTTGGCGCGCTGGTGTACGGACTGGCTAACTATCAGCCGGAGCTGAAAGTCTTCGGCGTGGTGGCGAACCGTGTTAACAGTGCCGGACATGCGCGTTATCTGCAGCAAAGTCTGCCGGACGGCATCCATTTCTGCGGTTATATGCCATCAAATGACGCGATCACGCTGCCGGAGCGACATCTCGGATTAGTGCAGGCGGCGGAGTTGCCCGATCTGGATAAGCGTCTTGATCTGGCGGCAGAACAACTCGCCAGCCATGGCGCGCTGATATTGCCGCCGGCGAGTGAATTCAGCTACCCGATCAGCAATAAGACGTGGAATGACGGATTAAACGGCGTCACGATTGCCGTGGCACACGATGCGGCGTTCAGTTTCATCTATCGCGATAATCTGCAGTTATTGCAGCAGATGGGCGCACAATTACGCTTTTTCTCCCCAATTTCCGATCAAACGCTGCCGGAGGCCGATGCGCTGTATCTGCCGGGTGGTTATCCGGAGCTGTATCTCGATCAGCTGGCGGATAACCAGAGCATGCTGCACGCCATCCGTGCGCATGTGCAGGCGGATAAACCGACGGTGGCTGAATGCGGCGGTATGCTGTATCTGCTGAATGGTCTGACGGATAAAGACGGGCATCGCCGTGATCTGCTGGGCGTGCTGCCCGGCGAAGCCTTGTTGGAAACGCGTCTGGCCGGGCTGGGCGTGCTGTCGGCACAGTTTCCGTTTGGTGAAGTGCGTGGCCACACCTTCCATTTTTCCAGCAGCCAGATCCGGGTTGCAGCGGAACGGGAAGCGCAGCATCCGGTGCATGGCAGTGCCGAACCGGTTTATCAGCAAGGCCGCTTGCTGGCCTCGTATGTGCACTGGTATTTGGGTGATCAGCCGGAAGCGTGCATGGCGTGGTTTAAGCCGTAAAACATCTTTTCATCGGACAGCCAGGTTAAGACATCATGCTGATGTCACCCCGGCAATTTATTTGTCTGGCGGCGAATACCATCAAAAATAGGATCGCTGATATGGGCTGGGAAATTTGCAGGAAGGCTGCCTGATACCTTTGTGAGTACAGCGTCAGCTCCGGCCTTAAAATCAGCCATTAGTTCTGCTGCTTTATCTTGAGAGTAACCAGCTTTCTGAGCGGTACTTTCAAAGTGCCTCGGCTGGATTGTTGCCCAGTGGAAATGCCGGTTTTTGCCTGTAACCGCCATTGCCATCCGAGCTCGTTTGGCGGGAATACTTCCGGCAGCCATTAATGGGTAAGCTGAAATAATGTCGTAGAGCGGAGTCATACGATAGGCGCTGCCGGTTTCAATAAACAGGCTGAAATTTTTAGCATGACCATCGATAGCAGCCAGCAACCAGAACAGAATCTGACTCCTGAAGAAGGTTTCTCTATCTTGATTGGCTTGTTGGGAACCAAGTAGTAATTTCATTCCATCGGCTATGCCGGGTCCGCCATCTGATTCATATTTCAGTGCCGGTG
Organism: Tolumonas auensis DSM 9187; assembly: GCF_000023065.1. NCBI lineage: Bacteria > Pseudomonadati > Pseudomonadota > Gammaproteobacteria > Aeromonadales > Aeromonadaceae > Tolumonas > Tolumonas auensis. The sequence continues at coordinate 3,414,350 of NC_012691.1, read as the reverse complement.
CGATACCTAACGCCTGACAAAAATCTTCCTGTGGCAGACGCATCAGCCAACTACCATCTTTAGACCAGCGGCGGTCAAACCGTTCAACAACTAAGGTGTTCTGTTCACCAAAGCGTGCCAGTTCCGCATTCGCAACGGGAAACCCGAATGCTTTAGCTATTTGCAGACATAGCCATTCATTCTCACTACTTTCGCTAAGATCGATATTGTTTTGTGCTAAATGGCCAATTGGTAACTTGATGATATGGCTGGTCGGAGTACTGCCCTGTGGTCTGTGCCATTGTTCACGATACCAAAGCAGGGCTGTTTTCTCCTGGGCTCCGGCCAGCGAAATGCGGAAATCATCTGTTTCTACTGCCATTCCCTGCGGCGCGAGTTTGTACCCCATAAGTAAACTGGCTATTTCAGCCTCTTCCAGTGGTTCGGCTGTTATTTGATTTATTGGCAGAATCACTGAGTTCTCGGGATATAGCTGAATAGCGCCGATACAGTCACGTCCGATACTGGCAAGTAAATCAAAAGGTTGCTTTGATGCTAACCTGAATCGGGCTTGTATCCGGGCTCGGATTGCTTCGTTATCTGGTAATAAGTTATCGAAAAAATTATAGACTTGCACTCCCCGATAAATTTTTTCTGACAGCGGAAGCGACAACGAAATAGCACGGGCTCCCTGACGAGTCAGCCAGTCCGGATTGTAGTGAAACTCCATAGCTCCGGAGCCGTGGCGGGTAAGCGTGCCAACCTCAATACCATTGAAAGCAACCGTTAGTTTATCCATAGACTACCATTCCTGATCCCACCCCTGAGACTTATCCGGTTCGCTGTCGCGTTTAGCCAGATGCAGTTCCAGATCCAATGCCGAAAGTAGTTTGAACAATGTTTCTATTCTGGTTCCATCAGGGTGGTTTTCAAATGCAGAAACAGTCGTTTGCTTCATTCCTGTCTGTCTGGCCGTTGCCTGTTGACTCAGTTTTCGTTGTATACGGGCATCGCGTAGAGCTTGAGAAAGCATTTGAGGTGAGGTAATCCGCATATTTTATCCTCCATATAGGATAACTACAGTATTATCCCTCATAGAGGATAAAAGCAAGTTTATCCCTTTTAGGGGATAAATATTGTCAACAAATGTCATGTCTTTCCTGCAGAACCCGCTATGAATCTAATCAATAGCTAATTTAGCTGCCTGTTTCCACATAAATGACGGCATAGGTTGTTTGAGACGCCAGGTAATATTCATGGGTTGACTGCCTGTATGGGCGACATATTCAACCTCGCCAAAATTCACAAAGCCCATCGTTCTCTCGTTCTCATCTTTTGATTGCTCACGCACAAACAAAAAGATGCGTTTGCCATTTTCACGATGCTGAATATAGCTGAGCCCTTTGCCCCGATCTGCTCGCGCACTGTTTTGAGATTGCCAATGAAAGAGGCGTTCACTGATTGCATAGTCGTGGTACATGGTGCTGGGAGAAAACTGTTTTTCACTTTTATTAAGTGTCACGAAAAGCAATTCTACGTTCTGGTCTTTAAGCTCCAGCACGCCTTCTCTTGCTGGTGCACGCTGTTCAAATGTGGTGGCGCCAAATCCGACTAGAATTTGCTCTCTGGCATAACGCGCATGCAACTGGAGTGGATTAGCATTCATCAGCGGCATTGCAGACTGCTCATGATGGATCCGATTAATTAACAGCGTAATTAAGTCAGATAGCTCATCCCGAAACACCGGTAAATCCAGCGCTTTCAAGCTTGCAGCAAGCGATGAGAAACCGGCTGCCGACCCCGTATTTTGCCAAAAATCATAGTGACACATCAGCGCCATTCGCGGATCGGTATCAGCCGGAAGTTCAAAATGCTGCTGGCACAAACGCATGAGAAAGCGTAAGTAATTGGCGGCGTCACAGCCAAGAAGTCGGGTATTAATGGCACGTTCAAAAGCACTGGTGAATTGTTTGTGCTGTTCACTTGTTTCCCGGTGAGTAGCCTTATCTACCAAATCAGTCCAGCAACCGCGTTTATAGATATCTTCCAAACCAATATGAGGATGAATTTTTAGGAAATTCGCTAAAGTTAATGGCAAATGCGTATGCTGCGGGAATTGCCGGATCAGCCCCAAAAGCCGATTTAGATTTAGCGTGGCTTGACGAATGTTTTGTAACACCATCTCCTGATTGCGCTTGGATAATTCAATACGACAACCAAGGGGCGCATGGGGAAAACCTTGTTTGATTTCGTCACTGATAGCCCGATTTGTCTTTCCGACTAAGGACCTGAACTTCTGAGAAAAATCGTACTCTGGCCGCGAATTGCCAACAAAATCCAGCACCGTGCAACACTCTTTATCATCGGCCAGACGTAAACCGCGTCCTAACTGTTGCAGGAAAATGGTCAGGCTTTCTGTCGGCCGCAAAAACAACAGCGTATCCACTTCTGGGATATCGACCCCTTCATTAAAAATATCGACGACAAAAAGAACATTGATCTCACCGGCTCTGATCATCTGCTGTTTGGCATAACGCTCATTGCTATTGTCACTGGTTAATATGTCGCTACGGATGCCCTTTAATAAGAACTGTTTACACATATATTCAGCATGTTCACGACTGACACAGAACGCTAACGCTCTAATACCGCTTATATTGGTAACAATGTCCTGTAGACTCTGAACAATTTTATTCACACGCTGCTGATTGTGCGTGTAGAGATTGGTTAATTGCGCAATATCATAACGCCCTTGATGCCAGCTGATATTACGAAGGTCCGTATCATCATCAATGCCAAAATACTGAAAAGGGCATAAATGACGTCTGTTAATCGCTTCCGGTAAACGGATTTCAGCTGCAATAACGCCACAAAAGTCATCAAGAATATCCGAACCATCGTGGCGTTCTGGTGTGGCCGTCAGCCCTAAAAGAATAGTGGGTGAAAAATTATCTAACACACGGCGATAGCTTTGCGCCGCAATATGATGCACCTCATCAATCACAATATAGTCGTAATAATCGGCCGTTAATTGCAGCTGTGGCAGCTGATTATTCAGGGTTTGGATGGTGACAAATAATTGACGGTAGTGATCGGGCGTTGTGTTACCTGCCCAGAACTCACCAAACGAACTATTGCGCAGTACACCGCGATAAGCCGATTGTGCCTGTTTAAGGATTTCTTCCCGATGGGCAATAAACAAGAATGTCGCATCCGGCTTTTGTTTTAAGAAACGCGCAAAATCAAACGCTGAAATTAAGGTTTTCCCTGTTCCTGTGGCTGCAACCACCAAGTTCCGATAACGCTGATGCAGGGTGCGCTCAACCGTCAGCTGTTCCAGTATTTCTTGCTGATGAGGAAACGGTTTTAAATCGAAATAATGTTCGATCTGGTTGTCTGTACCACCCCGTGCCTGCTGCAAGGCATCTTTGAGCTTTTGCTTACTCTCAATATTGCCATCGAAGGGTTCAAAATCGTTCGATTGCCAATAGGTTTCGAATGTACTTAACGACTTTTCAATAATGTGCGGGATTTCTTGCGAAGTAATTTTTAAATTCCACTCCAGACCACTGGTCAGTGCAGAATGGGAAAGATTGGAGGAACCGATATATCCCGTATTAAAGCCGGTATTACGTAAAAAAAGATAACTCTTGGCGTGCAGCCGTTCCCGTTGCGTGTTGTAACTTAACTTAATTTCCGTATTCGGCAGGCTGGCAATAAATTCGACCGCTTTGGCATCTGTTGCGCCCATATATGAGGTTGTAATCACTCGCAGCTGACGCCCGCTGTGAGTAAATTCTTCTAGTTCCTTGCGGAAAATACGAATACCAGCCCATTTAATAAAAGAGACCAACCAATATATTTTGTCCGCAGACAGAATTTCTCTTTTTAGCTCAGTATCTAATGAAATACCTGCATTACTACCGCAAAAAAGCTCACTCTGACTCAGGCCGGTGAGTGGGAATATATCGCTGACATATTGCTTAAGATTTGCGGCAACTGGATTTTCAAGCTGGTAAAGCGCAGTCAGAATTTTGCCTTGGCTATGGATAAGATTTTCTTCAATGAAGTCATCATCCTGAATGCGATCTTTTAGCCACATTAATAACTGGTTCGCCAGTTCGATTTGATTTTGTAGTTGATCGTTGCCTGCTGGTACAGCACCCAAAGCATATTCGAATATCCGACCCAGAAAGCGAGACAGCCATATCGCCGCTTCCGCCTGCTCAAGTGCCCGCTCACCCACATAGAAAGTATTTCTGTCTAAGCGAGAAGATACCAACTGAGTGATTAACTGCTCGTATATACCAACTTGCAGCACTATTCATACTCCTCAGAAATAAGGCGGTAAACCAATTTTATCTAGGTTCAAAAGAATCCTATTGGTTATTTTTTAGGGGTGATCGCGAATAACATATCCGCCGGAACGGGATGACCGAAGAGATATCCCTGATAAGTGTAACAACCGAGCGCCTCAAGACGCTGACGCTGTGCTTCGGTTTCCACCCCTTCGGCGATGACGTTCAGCCCCAGACTTTGCGCCAGTGTAATGATACTGCTGGCAATCGCCGCATCATTCGGGTCGGTCAGCAGATCGTGGACAAAGGATTTATCGATTTTCAGCTGATCCAGCGGCAGTCGTTTCAGATAGGCCAGTGAGGAATAACCGGTACCGAAATCGTCCAGTGAGAAGCCAACACCGCAGGCTTTCAGTGCCGTCATTTTGAGGATGATCTCTTCGGTGTCTTCCAGCAACAGGCTTTCGGTCAGTTCCAGTTTCAGGTGATATGGCTGAACGCCGGCGGTATGGATCGCGGCTAATACCTGATCGACAAAATCCGGCTGATGGATCTGGCGGGCACTGATATTCACCGCCATTGTGAGATGTGCCATGGCGGGTTGTGCCGCCCAGCGGCGTAACTGACGGCAAGCTTCATTAAGCACCCAATCCCCAAGCGACAGAATTAAGCCGCTCTCTTCGGCTAACGGAATAAAATGGGCCGGTGACACCATCCCCCGGCTGGGATGTTGCCAGCGCACCAGTGCTTCCGCGCCGATGATCCGTCCATGCACGTCGACCTGAGGCTGATAATGCAGCAGCAGTTGTTGCTGGCGTAACCCTTCCCGCAGATCATTTTCCAGTTCGGCCCGTGAGGTGACGATGGCCTGCATTTTATTGTCAAAGAAACGCAGTGTATTGCGTCCGGCAGATTTGGCCTGATACATGGCGATATCGGCGCGTTTCATCAATTCATCGCTGCTTTCCTGATGTGCCAGAAACAAGGTGATGCCGATGCTGGCGCTGCTGTTATGTTCATAACCGGCGATCAGATAGGGCTGACACAGCTTGACCAGAATTTTTTCGCCCACCATTTTGCTCTGTGCCGCGGCCAGTTCTTCCGAATGGTTTAACTCTTCCAGCATCACGACAAACTCATCTCCGCCGAGCCGGGCCACGGTATCGCATTCCCGTACACATTCGAAAAGCCGGGTTGCAACCTGTTGCAGCAACAGATCACCTTTGTCATGACCGAGGGTATCATTCAGCGTCTTGAAGTTATCCAGATCAATGAACAGTAACGCGGCACGCTGTCCGCTACGCTTGCTGCCCGCCATGGCCTGATGCAGCCGATCCTGCAGCAGGCGCCGGTTTGGCAAGCCGGTCAGCGGATCATAAAATGCCAGCCAGGCGATTTCGTCTTCTTTTATTTTGCGATCCGTAATGTCTCTGGCCAGAAAAATGACCACCTGCTTATTGTTGACGGTATAGCCCAGTGGCTGTGCCCGTCCTTCTACCAGTCTCTGGCCCATCTTAAAGTCACGTTCATATTCGATGGTTTGTGTCTGTTGCAAGCGGAGGCTGTCACGGACCGTGGCGAGTATGCGATCTGCGGTTTCCGGCGGTAGTTCCGAGTGCAGGTTGCTGCCGATCAGGGCTAAGGCTCGTGGATAAAACTGATTGTTGGTGGTGGGTAGCGCGTCAAGGTAATGGCCGTCTTCATCAATGATGACCATTAAATCCGGGATCGCCTGCACGATGGCCCGCAGACGGGATTCACTGTCCTGTAATGCCTGCTCGGTTTTGGTCCGGTTAATGATGTCCTGCAGCATCAGACCCAGAAGCATGGTCGCCAGTGCAAAGGAGACGGTATAGGGCAGCGCAATCTGTTGCATGAAGGAATGGAGAATAGGGAATGGAAACAGGGAAAAAAGCAGCAGTATGGCTGTGTGCAGCAGAACACCAAACAGCAAAAGCTGGATGGGGCCTTTACTCATCCAGCCCCGCTGATGAGCAGCACGGTATGCCAGCCCCAGTATCACCGAAATCACAATGGTGAGGATCCCGACTCCATAGGTGGCTCCGCCCAGCCACAGACGATAAACCCCGGCAATTACGCCGGCAATCGTTGCGACCAGAGCCCCACCGAACAGGCCGGCCATGCTGAGAATGGCAGAGCGTGCATCGAAAATAACCCCGGGCTCAAGCTGCACCGGTGTCATCATGCCAACGACACAGATACAGCCAAACAGGCATCCGGTCAGCAATTGCTGTAAGCGTTTATTTTCCCGGCACAGGCGGAGGCTAAATCCCTGCAGCAGGCACAGTGATAATAACAACGCGACGTTCTTGATGAATTCCAGCAGCATAGGACTATTCCGGAGCCAAATACGCTGTAAGCATGACTGAATCTGAGTAGAAGGTAAATCCTGACGCAAAACCGCCGTCATACAGGTCGCGACGAAGCAACTGTACGCCGGTGGAACAGGGCGCTTCGGCGCGGGGGAAAAAGGGAGGGGTTACTGCAGTTGTGTGGTGAGCAGAGGTAAAATCAGGCGACTTTTTTCGGCGAGGGTTCGGCGATCTGCATTAAGGCGCTTTCAAGCACGCGACGTACCTGCGGCAGACACTGACCACAGGTGTTACCCACCTTGAGTTCACGATTCAGCCCGCGAATAGTATCCACACCGTTTGCCACGGCTTCTCTGATTTGCCGGTCATTCACCGCATGACAATGACAAATGATCATAACTGCCTCCTGTTCTCTTTCTACTTGATAATAGTTCTCGTTACACCGTTTAGCAACGGATTTGTTGGTTTTTTGTGCGAAAAAAGAGGCGATAAAACGTAAAAAAGAAGTGTTACAGATGTTAATTATGTTGCTAAATCCGCTGCAGGGTTTAGGCTAAATTGTATAGCTTTTCACCACATGAGGATCCGCCATGCAAGGAGATAAAGCAGTCATTGCCATGCTCAACAAGGTTCTGACGTGGGAGCTGACCTCAATCAATCAGTATTTCCTTCACGCCCGTCTGTTCCGTCACTTTGGTTTTAATGCCTTAAATGATAATGCGTTCAAAAAATCGATTAAAGATATGAAACAGGCTGATGCGCTGATTGAGCGGATCCTGTTTCTGGATGGATTACCCAACCTGCAGAATCTGGAATATCTGCGTATCGGTGAATTCGCGGAAGAGATGCTGCAATGCGATCTGTCACTGCAGCAGGATCAGCTGGTGTTATTGCGGGAAGCAATTCAGATCGCAGAAAAAGCTGCGGATTTTGTCAGCCGGGATCTGCTGGAGGAAATTCTTGAGTATGAAGAAGATTATCTGGACTGGCTTGAAACACAGCAGAATCTGATTGCGACCGCCGGAATTCAGAACTATCTGCAAAGTCAGATGTAAGGGGGAGTTATGCAAGGAAAACCCATTGTCATTGCGGAGCTGAATAAGCTGCTGGCCGGGGAACTGACCGCTATCGATCAGTATTTTATTCATTCCCGCATGTATCAGGACTGGGGTTACACCAAGTTATATGAGCGCAATGAGCATGAGTCGCTGGAAGAGAAGCAGCATGCCGCCTGGATCATCGAGCGTATTCTGTTTCTGGAAGGCACGCCGGAGATGACTTTGCGGGAGGCACTGCATATCGGCAAAACGGTGCCGGAGATGCTGCAAAGCGATCTGGCGCTGGAATACAGCGTGGTTAAGAATCTGAAAGCGGCGATCAAGCTGTGCGAGGATGAACAAGACTATCAGACCCGCGAAATGCTGGAGAAACAGCTGGAAGATACCGAGATTGATCATGCCTACTGGCTGGAAAAACAGCTGCGCCTGATTGATCAGATCGGCCTGCAAAATTACCTGCAGTCACAAATGTAATCTTTTCTTCTGCTGTCTGAATTGCGAATATGAAGCACTCAGACAGCGCCCTTCTTTTGTATGCCGGATCGGTGCGGGCCGCTGCTGTCTCTTTAATTTATCCGGAATCAGACTATGCGCGCTTACGTGTTACAACACGCCCCATTTGAAGAACCAGGAAATATTCTGCACTGGCTGCAGCAGCAACAGGCCGAAACGCATTACTGCCGCTTGTATGCCGGCGATCCGCTGCCGCTGGTGGATGCGATTGATCTGCTGATTGTGCTGGGCGGGCCGATGAGTGTGAATGATGAGGCGGATTATCCGTGGCTGAAGGCGGAAAAGGTCTTTCTGGCACAGGTGATCGCCGCGGAAAAACCGGTGGTGGGGATCTGCCTCGGTGCGCAGCTGATAGCCGCCTGTCAGGGGGCACGGATTTATGCCAATCACAGTAAAGAGATCGGCTGGTTTGATATTACCGCGGTGTCTGCCACGGGCGATTTACTGGCATTACCGTCAAAAATCAAGGTGTTCCACTGGCATGGTGAGACCTTTGATCTGCCGCCGGGCGCAGTACTGCTGGCCCGCAGCGAAGCCTGCACCAACCAGATCTTTCAGTTGGGGCAACGGGTGATTGGGCTGCAATGTCATCCCGAAACCATCGAAGAAAATGCCCGCAGCATGGTGCTGCATTGTGCCGATGAGCTGGTGGATGGCAGTTTTATTCAGACGGCGGATGAGATTTTATCGGCAACGGATGCGCAGTATCAGCAGCTCAGCCAGTTAATGGCACAGATTCTGGACTATGTGGTGCGGAAATAACGGCCTTGTGACAGGCCGTTTCCGCGCTTATTTAAACAGATTTTCTATCAGGTCCAGGCGGGCTTTCCAGGGATCTGCGACGGCAGCCGTTTCCGGTGCGCCGTTGGCAGAAAACAGCAGGATCTGATCGCTTTTGGCATCGTAAACCGGCCAGTCCGGTAAGCCTGCCGCATTCGGGTTGCCGGTTCTGGCAAAGTTCACCCAGTATTGCTGCACCTGTGCGGCCATCGCTTTATCGTTGGCCGTCAGGGCATCGGCGTAACGTGCCTGTACCGTGTTAAAGACATACGGAATTTCGGTGGCATGTTGCGCGCCTCGCCACTCCGTCTTCATCGAATCAGCGACATAAGCGAAGCGATAGGCATAAACCGGCTGTCCCTGAGAGGTGGCCATTCTGGCGGCAAAACGGCCCGGTTCGACCATCATCTGATCGCTGGCAACCATCTGGGCGACGTCTTGCGCACTGTAGGTTCCGTCCGGATTATAGGCTTGTACGGCTTTCTGATATTGCGTTTTACCTAAGGGTGCCAGCGCTTCCTGCATGTTTTTTACCAGCGGCGGGAAGCCGATATCCATGTCGGTCGCCCCGACCAGCAGCGGCACGTTCATGCCCTCACCGGTACGGTAGATATCCTGCGGTTCGGCGGTGACCAGCTTGCCGTCAATGAACGGGCCGGAATAGGTCGGATCGTTCATCGTCATCATGTTCAGGCCATCGGTGACCGTCTCTGCCGGCAGCGCGCGCAGCGCGGCCAGGGCTTTTTCATCCGTGCCGCTGATCTGGTTTTTCGCCGCGAATGCCATGCCGACATCTTCCGCGGAAGGTAAACCACTGCTGCTCGGGCTCTGCAGATAACGTCCGCCGCCGATACTGGTTCTGCCGCCGCCGGACTGGATGATGGCTTTGTGGAACAAGCCTTTCGCCAGCGGGGAGGTCAGCATGGAGTGTACCGAGAAACCGCCGGCCGACTCACCGAACAGGGTGACATTATCCGGATCACCATCAAACGCGCTGATATTCCGTTGTACCCATTGCAGCGCGGCGATTTGATCCATAAAGCCGTAATTACCCAGCACACCATCCGGATTTTCTTTGGTCAGCGCCGGATGGGCGAAGAAACCGAAACGGCCAACCCGGTAATTGAAACTGACTAAAATCACATCCTGCTTAGCAAACTGACTGCCGTCATAAACCGCCGGTGACGAGCCGCCATTGACAAAACCACCCCCGTAAATCCAGACCATCACTGGTAATTTTTTGGTGGCGCTGTGCGCCGGTTTCCAGACATTCAGCACCAGACAATCTTCAGCAGGTTGAGAACCTAACGGTGCGGCATCACTGGGGAACGGCTCCTGCATACAGTCATGGCCATACTGATCGGCCTGCCGGACACCTTTCCAGGCTGGTGCCGGTTGCGGTGCTTTCCAGCGGAGCTGACCAACCGGCGCTGCGGCATAGGGGATCCCTTTAAATGCGGCGACGCCATCGTTAACCACACCTTGTAACGCGCCGCTGTCAATGACGAGCGTGGGGGATTCCTGCGCCATCGTGCTGGCGTAGGGAAATAATGTACCTGCTATGCAAATTGCCATGATACCTATCTTCTTGCCTTGGATTAACTGCATGCTTAACTCTCCAGTTTAGTAAACGTTAATGTTAATGCTCGTTTGTATCCCTCAACAGAAACCGGTTACATTGTTGGCTGAATTAGCGGTTGTTGCCTGATTATCTTTGCGATTGTCATCACAAAACTGATCACTTCAGGTAGTTGTGCAACCGGTTGCATTTTATTGTGTCAGCAAGACAGAGAATATGAACAATCTGTCATAACCAATAAAAACACACTGGTACATGAACAGTAGAGGTTTCCACATGAGTTATTCAGGTTTGGCAAAAACAATTCTGCAGCTGGTTGGCGGCGCAGAAAACGTGGATGCACTGGTGCATTGCGCGACCCGTCTGCGCTTTACGCTGCACGACAACGGCAACGCGAAAAAAACAGAATTACAGAATTTAGACGGTGTGCTGAGCGTTGTGGAAAGCGGCGGCCAGTTTCAGGTGATCGTGGGTAGCCATGTGTCGCATGTTTATAAAGAATTAACGACCTTACTGAGTGGCGGCACTGTTTCCGCCAGTACCGAACGCCGCGAAAGCAAACCGAAAGGGGCTATCGGCGCACGTATTTTTGAAGTGGTGTCCGGCAGCTTTTCACCGCTGATCGGTGCCATGGCCGGTGCCGGCATGATCAAAGCGTTGCTGGCAGTGCTGGTGATGCTGAAATGGATCGATCCCGCCAGCAGTACCTATCTGATATTAGCGGCGGCGGCGAACTCGGTGTTCCACTTCCTGCCGGTGCTGCTGGGTATCTCGGCGGCGATCAAAATGGGCGCGAACGGTTATGTCGGCGGTGCCATTGGTGCGGCACTGATGGAGCCTAACTTTACCGGCCTGATCGGCTCACAGACCGCGACCTTCTTCGGTATTCCGGTGGTGGCAATCAACTATGCTTCTACCGTGTTCCCGGTGTTTATCGCCGTGGCGATTCTGGCCATTCTGGAAAAATTCCTGAAGCGCGTCTGCCCGCACAATATCCAGATGTTTATGGTGCCGATGCTGTGTCTGCTGGCGATTGTGCCAATGACAGTGCTGGCCTTCGGTCCGTTCGGTGTTTATCTGGGTGACCTGATTGCGGCGGGCATCAACTGGCTGAGTGCGCACAGCGGTATTCTGACCGGTGCGGTCATTGGTGGCTCGATGATGTTCCTGGTGGTGCTGGGTCTGCACTGGGGCATCGTGCCTATCATCATTGCTAACCTGGGTATGGGTGGTGATCCGATTGCCGCCATGTGGGCTCCGGCGACCTTTGCCCAGATGGGTGTGGCGCTGGCTATTTTCCTGCGTACCAAAGATGCCAACGTCAAAGCACTGGCGGGTCCGGCAACGGTTACTGGTCTGCTGGCAGGTGTGACTGAACCGATTATTTACGGTCTGATCATGCGTTTCCGCCGTACGATTCCGGTGGTGGTAATTGCCGGTGCGGTGGGTGGTGCCCTGAACGGTGCGTTCCAGGCGAAACTGACTGCATTTGCTTTCCATAGCGTGCTGTCGATCCCTGTTTTCACCCCGGTACTGCAATATGCTATCGGGATTGGAACCGGTTTCGGTCTGGCGCTGCTGCTGACATTGATGATTGGTTTTGACAAAAAACCAGTTAAGACCGAAAACAAGAAAAGACCAATGGCGACAACGGCATCACTGGCAACTAGCTGATTTTATTAAGGCTTCATCTGGCAGGGTGAAGCCAAATCCATTTCGAGGTACGGAGAAACAACATGCTGCATAAGAAACTGAAAGATTTTCCAAAGAACTTTTTCTGGGGTGCTTCTACTTCGGCGTATCAGGTAGAAGGTGCCTGGGATAAAGACGGTAAAGGCCCATCCGTGATTGATATGGCCCCCGTGGTGCCGGGTACCACTGATTTCAAAGTGACCAGTGATCACTATCATCATTACAAACAGGATGTCGCGCTGTTTGCGGAACTGGGTCTGAAAGCCTACCGTTTCTCGATTGCCTGGACCCGTATTTTCCCGCACGGCACCGGTGAGATTAACCCGCTGGGTGTGGCGTTTTACAACAATCTGATCAATGAACTGAAAGCCCATAACATTGAGCCTATTGTGACCATTTATCATTTCGATCTGCCGTATGCACTGCAGCAGAAAGGCGGCTGGTCGAATCGTGACACCGTGGATGCGTTTGCATTCTATTGTGAAACCCTGTTCGAACTGTATGGCGACCGCGTGAAATACTGGCTGACCATCAACGAGCAGAACATGATGATCCTGCACGGTGATGCCATCGGTACGAAGAGTACTGTGGCGGTGGAAAATCCGGAAAAAGATCTGTATCAGCAAAACCACCACATGCTGCTGGCACAAGCCAAAGCCATGAAGTCTTGCCACGAAATTCTGCCACACGCGAAGATCGGCCCGGCACCAAATATCTCTGCCATTTATCCTGCTTCTTCCAAGCCGGAAGATGTGCTGGCGGCCAGCAACTGCTCGGCGATCCGTAACTGGTTATATCTGGATATGGCGGTGTATGGTCGTTATAACAATATCGCCTGGAGCTTCCTGGAAGAGCGTAACGCCACGCCGGATATCGCAGAAGGGGATATGGAAATCATGGCCAGCGCGAAGCCTGATTTCATTGCGTTTAACTACTACTCAACGATGACTGTTGCGGCAAGTGCCGGGGATGCCAGCGATCGCGGTTCAACGGGTGACCAGCAGATCGTAGTGGGTGAAGTCGGTGTGTTTAAAGGCGCCTCTAACCCGAATTTGAGTAAAAATGCCTTTGGCTGGGAAATTGACCCGGTGGGTTTCCGTAACACACTGCGTGACATCTACGAGCGTTATGCGCTGCCACTGATCATCACCGAAAATGGTCTGGGTGCGTTCGATAAAGTGGAAGAAGATGGTTCAATCAATGACGACTACCGTATCGACTTCCTGCAGAAACATATCGATCAAATCCAGCTGGCGATCACCGACGGGGTTGACGTGTTCGGCTTCTGCCCATGGTCAGCGATCGATCTGGTGAGTACCCATCAGGGTTGCAGCAAACGTTACGGTTTCATCCACGTCAACCGTGATGAATTTGACCTGAAAGATCTGAAACGTTCCAAGAAGAAGAGCTTCTTCTGGTATAACGCGCTGATCGCCAAGAACGGCGCGAAATAGCATTGATTTGCTTTGAAAGGGCTCCTTTGGGAGCCTTTTTTCTTCACGTAAAACGACTTTTCAGCATTTGTCCGCGTATTTTTTGAACACAGATCACAAAAAATCCTGCCCGTTACACTCCTCTGATGTTTTGCGAAATACCTCACAGAAACCGGTTTCAGTCTATGGGATTATGCAACCGGTTGCAGCGATGCTTGGGGGCACCTGCCACTTAATTTGCACACACAATGGATGCATTGGGGAAACCCAGGAGTTAATTATTATGAAGAAGATTTTCTTATGCTGCGCGGCTGGTATGTCTACCAGCATGGTCGTAAACAAGATGAAACAGGCGGCTGCACAGAAAGGCATTGAAGCCGAAATCATTGCGGTTGCCATGGAAGAGTTCGATAACACCCTGCCGAAATATGACTGCTGCCTGTTGGGCCCGCAGATCAAATACAAATTCGAAGAATTCAAGAAAAAGGCAGAAGCAGCAGGGAAACCTATCGCCGTTATCAACAGTATGGATTACGGCATGATGCGTGGCGACAAGATCCTCGCCGATGCACTGTCCATGATGCAATAACAGACACTAGTCAGGGAAATTCTTATGTCTAACGCTTTTTTTGATTTTATCGAAAATAAAATCAGCCCGATCGCTGCACGAGCGGGCACACAACGCCACATTATGGCCGTGCGTGACGGTTTCATCGGCGCGATGCCATTCATGATTGTAGGTTCATTCCTGCTCGTGTTTGCATTCCCACCATTTTCACCGGATACCACGTTTTTCCTCGGTCAATGGTGGAATGCCATGTCCAAGGCTTACTTCAACGAGATCATGACCCCGTTCAATATGTCGATGGGTATCATGGCCTGCTACATCAGTGCCGGTATTGCCTATAACCTGGCGCAAAGCTACAAGATTGACGCATTCCCATGCGCCATGCTGTCGCTGATGACTTTCCTGCTGATTGCTGCGCCAATGAAAGATGGTGCGCTGTCTGCTGGTTTCCTGGGTGGTACCGGTATTTTCACCACCATCATCGTGGGTATCTACGTTACCGAGCTGATGCGCTTCCTGAAAGTACGCAATATCGGTATCAAACTGCCTGAACAGGTACCGGAAAAAATCCGTCAGTCATTCAACCTGCTGATCCCGGCGTTGATTGTGATCCTGACCATTTATCCGCTGAACCTGTTCCTGCAGCATCAGTTCGGTATGTTGCTGCCTGAACTGATCATGGCGGTATTCAAACCTCTGATTTCTGCCGCAGATTCTCTGCCAGCTATCCTGTTTGCCGTGTTCCTGTGCCATACCCTGTGGTTTGCCGGTATCCATGGTGCCGCGATCGTCGGTGGTATTCTGGCGCCGTTCTACCTGGTTAACCTGGGTCTGAACCAGGACGCTCTGGCCGCCGGTCAGGCTCTGCCACACACCTTCGTTGAAGCTTTCTGGAGTTTCTTCATTGTGCTGGGTGGTTCAGGTGCAACGCTGGCGCTGGTGTTCCTCTATACCCGCAGTAAATCAGCTCACCTGCGTGCCATCGGCAAGCTGGGTATTGTTCCTGCCGTATTCAACATCAACGAACCGGTGATCTTCGGTAGCCCGATTGTGATGAACCCGGTGCTGTTCTTCCCATTTGTGGTGGCACCAATGGTGAATGCCACGATTGCATGGTTTGCGACCAGCTCAGGCCTGATTGGTAAAGTGATCTCACTGGTACCGTGGACTGCGCCTGCACCAATCGGTGCGGCATGGGGTGCCGGCTGGCAGATGGGTAACGGTCTGCTGGTGATTGGCCTGCTGGTGATTGACTTCCTGATCTACCTGCCATTCTTCAAAGTGTATGAAAAACAACTGCTTGCTCAGGAAGCTGAGATGGAAGCAGACATGAATGCGCAGACTGCCTGATTAATTAATTTGAATTTGATACCGGAGATATAAAGATGGATATGGAATCAACTGTAATGGAGCTGATCATCAACGCTGGTGAAGCCCGTAGTTATGCGATGCAGGCCCTGCGTGCGGCCAAACAAGGTAACTGGACTGAGGTTGATCAGCAGTTAGCGGAATCCAGTGCAGCGTCCAAGCGTGCACATGATGTACAGACCATGCTGATTGGTATGGATGAAGGCTGCGGCAAAATCCCGGTTAACCTGATCATGGTACATGCTCAGGACCATATCATGACCTCCATGCTGGCCCGTGAGATGGTTGAAGAGCTGATCGACGTCTACCGTCAGCGTCAGGATGTGCAGGCTGCACAAGCTGCGTAATTAGTTAAGCACTCAGAGGGTATGCCGCATTCAGGGGTGAACATTTGGCATACTCTCTGAGACTTACAATAAAAATATATAAAACAACAAATTGAAGGATTTCTGGATTATGACTGGTAAGTTTCCGAAAAATTTCCTCTGGGGTGGTGCGATTGCTGCCAACCAGGTTGAAGGTGCTTATAACGTTGATGGTAAAGGGTTATCGGTTGCGGACGTCATGCCGCGCGGCATTCTGAATTCTGAGCCGGTATTAGACGGCAAACTCGGTGATTTCCCTTACCACACCGCGATCGATTTCTATCACACCTACAAAGATGATAATGCACTGTTTGCCGAGATGGGCTTTAACTGCCTGCGTCTCTCTATCGGCTGGTCACGTATTTTCCCGAATGGCGATGACGCCGAACCGAATGAAGCCGGTCTGCAATATTATGATGACGTTTTCGATGATCTGCTGAGCAAAGGCATGCAGCCGGTTATTACGCTGAACCACTATGACTTACCGCTGGGTTTAGTGACCAAATACGGCGGCTGGCGCAGTCGTGAGCTGATTACACAGTACGAACGTTACTGCAAAACCGTATTTGCGCGTTACAAAGAGAAAGTCAAAATCTGGATGACGTTCAATGAAATCAACTGTGTACTGCATGCACCGTTTACTGCCGCCGGTTTGCTGATTGAAGAAGGCGAAAACAAACTGCAGTTACAATTTCAGGCGGCGCATCATCAGCTGGTTGCCAGTGCACTGGCCGTCAAAGCCTGTCATGAAATTATTCCGGATGCCAAAATCGGCTGCATGATTGCGGCATGGCCAACTTACCCGGATACCTGTAACCCGGACGATACGCTGAAAGCGATGGCGAAAGATCGCCAGATGCTGCTCTTCGGTGACGTACAAGCACGCGGTTATTATCCGTCGTATGCGAAACGTCTGTTCCGTGAGAACGGCTTTGAAATTGACATGGCGACCGGTGATGAAGCGATCCTGAAGCAGTACGCTGTGGATTATGTCGCGTTCAGTTATTACATGAGTCAGGTAGAAAGTGCCGATCCGGATCGCCGCGAGAAAACCGGCGGTAACCTGATGGGTGGCCTGATGAACCCGTATCTGAAAGCCTCCGAATGGGGCTGGCAGATCGACCCGAAAGGCATGCGTATCATCCTGAACCAGCTGTATGACCGTTATCAGAAACCGCTGTTTATCGTGGAAAATGGTCTGGGTGCGATTGATACCGTTAATGCTGATGATTCCATTAACGATGATTACCGTATCGATTATCTGCGTGACCACCTGCAACAGGTTGCAGAAGGGATAGCAGATGGTGTAGAACTAATGGGATATACCACCTGGGGGCCCATTGATCTGGTGAGTGCTTCGACCGGTGAAATGAAAAAACGTTATGGTTTTATTTATGTGGATAAAGATAATGAAGGTCAGGGTACCGGCCGTCGTCTGCGTAAAAAGAGCTTCTACTGGTACAAAGACGTCATTGCTACGAATGGAAATGAACTCTGAGAGAGTAAGGCATTAACTGGCATGGTGAGCTCCTAATATCTTACCTGTGTGTCTTTAAAGCCTGTTTGCCGGATTGAGCCACCCCGTGTTCAATCCGGCGTTTTTATTTGTGTCATAAAAATCCCGCGACTTGTAGTTTTTTACATCTGTAATGGATAATGTACGTTTGCCGTTTTCCTATGCAGTTGTTCAGAGAGGAGTTTTTCAGTTTATGGCCACGATGCTGGATGTTTCACGTAGAGCTGGCGTTTCCAAATCGACAGTTTCCCGTGTGCTGAACGGAACAGCAAAAATCTCTGAGGCCACCCGCGAAGCGGTATTTAAGGCAATTGAAGAGCTGAATTACCGGCCGAACGTGCTGGCGCAATCGCTCTCTAAACAAGAAACCAACACTATTGGTCTGGTCATTCCCCGCGGCTCGAATACGTCGCAATATCTGGGCTTATTAATAGAGATCTGTCAGGAACTGGCCGATAAAGCCGGTAAATTTCTGATGATCACCCAGGTCAATGATCAGCCGGATGGCGGCATCCGTGCGATTCGTTCGCTGGTTGATCGGCGCTGTGATGCGGTGTTGTATTACAACAACTCCTTCTTTGATCGTTATAACATTCAGGGCGATGAGCTCAGCGACCTGATTGATGAGCTGCCGGTGCCACTGGTGGTGATGAACTGCTTTTTACCGCGCCATCCGGATCATTGTGTATGGTTTGATCATGCTTATGGTGCCCGTCTTCCTGTAGATTATCTGATTTCTCAGGGACACACGCGTATTGCGTACATCGCTGGTCCGTTAAATCAGCGTACGGCGCAGTTGCGGTTGCAAGGTTATGAGAATGCCCTCAGGGGTGCAGGTATAACGATAGATCCGTTACTGATTGTTGAAGGCGACCGGTTTTATAGTGGCGGTTATAGTGCCTGCAATCAGTTGATACAGCAACAAAGTGAATTTACCGCGATCTGTTGCTTTAATGATCTCACTGCAATCGGTGCGTTAAGAGCATTACAAGAAAATCATATTTCTGTGCCGGATCAGGTTTCATTATTTGGGTTTGATAATGAGTCCATTCTTGATTATCTGACGCCTACAGTCAGTTCTGTCCAGTTATCAGCACATGCATTTGTTACTCACGCCATGAATTTGTTACTGGCGAAACTGAATGCAGAAGACATTTCTATCCCTGAAGCCAGTTCGTTCACTGGTGATCTGGTTCTGCGTCAGTCAGTTAGAGCGCTTTAGTAGTTCGCCGGATTAAACAATCCGGCGTTGCCACAGGCTGAAGAACAGGAAAAACAGACCGGTAAAACCGACCACCTGAAACATATCCAGACAGGACATGACCATGACCTGCTGGTTAATGAGGGATACGATTTGACTCAGTGAGAACGGACTTTCACTGATTTGCGTGGTGGCGACATTTTCGGTGAGGCGGGTGTAATGCAACGCTTCCCGGTTCTGTAAAAATACATTGGTGACGGTAATGCCGGTCGAGTTCATCAGCTCGCGCAGCATGTTTTTCGTCTGATAGGCTTGCGAGAAGATCCGGTTATCGGTTTCGCGGAAGGTATGGGCGGCAGCTGTACCTTGTCCGATGGCGGTAAAAGCGGATAAAAACAGCAATGGCAGGGCGATCCCCCATAACGGTATCTGGGGTGTGAACTGGCTGCAGAGAAAACCAAAGATGCTCAGGCAGGCGAAAGCAAACAACAGATAATGCTTCTGGTACGGATAACGGGCAGCAGTGTTCAGTTGTATCCAGGCAAAAAGCAACGCCGTGAGCCCGGTAATGGTGAGTATGGCACCACAATTCAGCACGGGTATGGCTAACCCTTGCTGCAGAAAAATCGGGATCAGATAGTTGACCGACGACAGAATCAAATAACAGACCGCGTAATAAAACAAACCAATCAGATAGCGGCTGCTGAACAAATGCCGGAAGGGCAGCAATGAGCGGTGCCGTTGATGTTCCAGATAGACGAAAAACACTAACCCACTGATCGCAAATGGTAATAACAGCAGTAATTGCCTCAGATCGCTGAGGTCATACGGCATGCTTTCCACCACATATTGCAGCAGTAATACCCCGGCGACGAGCGATAACATGCTTCCCGGATGCAGCCGTCCGACCCGGCGTTGTTTGCGGACGTTACTGACCGTTTTCCCGCTTAACCACCAGACCAGCAGGACCTGCGGTAACTGGATCAGGAACAAGGCCCGCCAGCTGAAATGCTCCAGCAACGTTGCGGCTAACAGCGGTGCGGCAGCACTACCAGCGACCAGACTGTACGCCATATACCGGATCGCCAGACCGCGACCGCTTGGCGTGGCCGGGAAAAAGTTCACATGCACCCGCGCCGCCGTGAAAAAAGCCGAGCCACCGATGGCCTGGATAAAGCGCCCTAATATATAGGCCTCGGGTGTCTGGGCATAGGCGCACATCAGCGAGCCAATACTGAACGCGGCCAGCGCATAACGAATAAAACGACGATAACCAAGGTGCGACACCAGCCAGTGATGCTGGGCAATCATGATGATCGCCGTAGCGGCATACACGGCGGTCGACAGACTGAACGTGTGACGGGTCATACCTAAGCCGCCGCACAGATAAGACGATGCAAACGAAAGCATGACATTCTGAATAAATTCGATACACACCATCAGGCTGATATTGATGCGCAACAACTGGCGAATGACAGGGGGATTAAACGGTTCTGCGTACAACATGATGACACCTCGCATGAGGCGCTCATTGTTGAAAAGTAGTTATAATGAATCAAATGGGTAAATATCATACTTTATATGCACAATATGAATAATGGTCAATCAGATGCTTTTTTTCAGCAGTTCCGGCACTGGGATCTGAATCTTCTGGTGGTGTTAGAGGCGTTATTCTGTGAACAGGGGAACGTCAGCCGGGCCGCGCTGCGGGTGGGCCTGAGTCAGTCAGCGATGAGCCATGCACTGAACCGGCTGCGGGAGATGCTGGATGATCCGTTGTTTGTAAAGCAAGGGCATCGCATGCACCCGACTTCCCGCGCTATTGCCCTGGCGCCGGTGATTGCAGGCTGGCTGGAGAACATCCGCGGCCAGCTTAAGCCACCGGTATTTGATCCGGCCACCGTTCAGCAGGAAATTAACGTCGCCATTCCGGAACATCTGGAGCGGCTGGTGTTGCCGGCCTTGCTGGGCTTCTTGCGGCAGCAGGCGCCGGGGCTGCATCTGCATTCCCGTCCGGTGCCGATGTCGCAACTGAATGAAGCCTTCGCCCAGGGGCGGATCGACATGGCGATTATCGGTAATGATTGGGAACCCAAAGCGTCATATCAGCATTGCCTGCTGACGGAAAGCCGGTTTGTGTATGTGTATGATGCCAGACAGCTGCACTTTGCCGAGTCGGTGTCACTGGCCGAGCTGGCGGCGGTTCCGCAGTTAGCGTCGAATTATTCCCATAAGACGGCCACCATCATTGATAACCACTTTACTGTGCATGGGTTAACCCGGCGCATCATGGCGACATCAGGCGGTATTACCGCCATTCCGGCTATTTTGGCGGAATGCCCGATGCTGTCGATTTTGCCGGAAATCATGATTGCCGATCATCCGTTATTCGATTCACTGGTCAAACGCCCTTTTGAACCCGACAGCGTGCGGGCCACACTGCATCTGGTCTGGCATAAACTGCATGAACACGATCTGGTGCAGCATTTTGTCCGCGACTGGATCATCCGCCATTTTGCCGGGCCACCGGATTAGCGGCATGCGCTGTGGCGCGCAGAGAAAAGGCCCGGAACACAAACCAGAGTAAGCAGGCTAAAAACCCGCAACTGCCGATAGCAATCGTCATCGGATAGGGGGTGGCGTTCTGGCTGGCGGCAATCAGGCTGCTGACGATAAAACCGCAGCCAAACTGCATTAAACCCAGTAAGCCGGAACATCCGCCCAATGCCTGAAGCAGGCGCAGCGCAATAAAGCTCTGAATATCCGTTACCATCAGACAGCCTGCCGTCGCCAGAATAAACAGACTGATCCCGGCCAGTAACGGCCTGCGGCGGCCAAAGCGGTCAATCAGCGGGCCGTAGATACCTGGTTGTCATCTCTGCTTCCTGTTAGAACGATTATTCTAGTCGCCTATTATGCGGATAAAGATGAGCGTTATGGCCATTTCTGAATGTAAAAATTTGTTAGGAATGAGCCCCGGGGGAATAAATGATGACTATGAAGTCAGAGTTTCATCAGCGGTGGATAACGTTTCCTGCAGGATGCCGGATAGCGCAGGTGCGTTGTCTGGCATTCTAATGCTATCAATCGGCAGAGTGATCCGCCTGTATATCGATTGCGCTGCATAACGTGGCGATGGCATTTTGCCAGCGTGCCCAGCCATGGTCTGTTTGTAAACTGATGCCGCCATAGTGCTGGGTATTGCGACTCCGGATCAGCAGATACTGCACGCCGGCGACCAAAAAGTTAGCGATGGCACCGATATCGCGTTGTTCATGCCCGAGATCGCTGGTGGCCTGTTGCAGCACCTCAACCCCCCATTGCTCCCTGATTTCAGCTAATGCCGTGGTGAGCGCGTTTTGCTGTGATAACTCCCAGGCCATGATGGCCAGTGTCTGCGGACGCGCCAGCAAGCCGGCGACCAGACGCTCCAGCACTAACTGTAAACGCCGGCCGGCACTCAGTTGCCGCAACGCAGTCAGATCGCCCAGCACCTCATCGGTGGATGGCCAGAAGTTGCTGCTTTTGCCATAACATTCCAGCAGTCTGGGCAGACCGTCAAAATAGCGGTAGATCAGCACCTTATCAACACCCGCTGTCCGGGCGATGGCGTTAACGCCAATCGATTGAAAGCCTTGTTCCGCCAGGAGCTGTCCGACCGCTGCAATCAGGCGCTGCTCGGTTTGTGCCCGGTCACGGTTATTATCAGTGACTGCCATCGTTTTTCTCCAGCAGGGTTCGGGTGCGTTGTGCGATACGGTCAATGGTCGTTTCGCTGTGTGCCCATTCGGCAAAATGACCGCTTAGATCGTATAAGCCGGCATTATCGGCCAGACTGACATCCAGATACAATCGGTTGGTTGCAGTATCGGTGGCGGTGAGCCGGATGGCGGAACCTCCGCTTTGTACGGGTACAAGAATCAGTGCCGCAGTCGTGGCATTCAGCAGCGTGGATACCGGTTTTACATCAGTAATTGCGGTTTGTATCCGCAGCACCGGGCCATGCGGATCGTTGCCTTTCAGTTCACGAGTCAGGGCATTCTCTAAGTGAAAACGCAGTAACGTTTGACGTTCTGCGGTGATGTGATGACACGGCGTGGTGGCCTGCCAGCTGACCGGTTCAATAATAACTTTTGACCAGCGCAACGGCTGTACCGGCTGGCGGTAAATGAGCGTCGTTTCTTGCTGGTTGGCATTAATGGCCATTTTTCCGTTCTGTGCGGCAGGATGAACGCAGCTACAGCCAGTTAAAACACAAACCATACTCAACAAAATACCGTGGAAATGATGTTTCATGATTCAGCCCTTCATTTGTCACTTGATGGTGACAATGCTAGTGTCACTCGCCGGTGACATGCAAGGCGTATTTAATGATTTTTTGCTGTTTTTTTCATCACGTTGATTAATAAATAATTTATTTTCCCGGCTTCGGGTTTTTTCGTTGCAAAGAAAACATCCCCCGCACTGCGGGGGAATGGGGGTTAACGTGGGGCGAGGAACATCTTGTAGGTGACGTCATCGCTGACATCGCGGGAAGGGTAGCCCAGTTCCTGCAGATGGTGGTTGAAGGCCGGCATATCATCATCACTGAGTTCAAATGCACACAGCACATAACCGTAATCGGCACCATGGTTCCGGTAGTGGAACAGGGTGATATTCCACAACGTACCGAGTGTTTCCAGGAAACGTAGCAGCGCGCCCGGTTGTTCCGGGAACTCGAAGCTGAACAGACGCTCCTGCACCGGTTTGCACGGACGACCGCCGACCATGTAGCGCACATGATTTTTCGCCAGACTGTTGTCGGTGATATTCATCACGCCATAACCCGATTTTTGTAAATCAGCGATTACCTGCAGCAGCTCTTCGGTGCCGTTGCTCAGACGCACAGAAACGAAAATGGTCGCTTCCTTGTCTTCCGAATAACGGTAGTTGAACTCGGTCACCATGCGCTTGCCGAGGATATGGCAGAACTCCAGAAACGCGCCTTTGCGTTCCGGAATGGTAACGGCCAGCACGCCTTCGCGTTTCTCGCCCAGCTCGCAACGCTCTGACACATAGCGCAGGCTGTGGAAGTTGACGTTGGCCCCCGACAGAATGGCGGCCATACGGGCGCCACGGGTGTGGGTGGTTTCCACATACTTCTTCAGACCGGCCAGTGACAGCGCACCGGAAGGTTCGGCCACGGCACGGGTATCGTCGAAAATATCTTTCAGCGCGGCACAGATCTCATCGTTGGTGACGGTGATGATATCGTCCAGATATTCACGGCAGAGACGGAAGGTTTCGTCACCGGCGCGTTTTACTGCGACGCCATCGGCGAACATGGAAACGCGCGGCAGATTCACCGGCTCACCGGCTGCCAGTGCCGCCTTCATCGAGGCAGAGCCTTCAGCTTCCACGCCGATGACTTTGATATTTGGCAGCAACTGCTTGATATACACCGCGACACCGGCCGCCAGACCACCACCACCGACCTGTACGAAGACATGGGTCAGGCGGGTGTCCTGTTCCAGCAATTCACGGCCGATAGTGCCCTGACCGGCGATGACATCGACGTCATCATACGGCGGGATCAGCGTATAGCCATGTTCTGCCGCCAGACGACGGCTTTCGGCATAGGCTTCATCGAAGCTGTTACCGAACAGCACCACGTTGCCACCCATCCGGCGCACGGCATCAATTTTGATGTCCGGCGTAGTGGTGGGCATCACGATGATAGCCGGGATCTTCAGCTTGGCGCCTGACAGTGCCACGCCCTGCGCATGGTTACCGGCCGACGCTGCGATGATGCCTTTGGCGCGTTGTTCTTCGCTCAAACCGGCAATCTTGTTATAGGCACCGCGCAGCTTGAACGAATGCACCGGTTGCAGGTCTTCACGCTTCAGAGCTACATGATTACCGAGCCGATCGGAGATCTTTTTCAGCGTCTGTAACGGGGTGACTTTCGCCACCTCGTATACCGGCGACAGCAGGATTTTGCGAAGATAATCGCTGGCCTGCGGTTGTGTGTCGCTCATGCTTATTCTCCCAGTTTGCTGCGATCGCGCACGGCACCTTTGTCCGCACTGGTCGCCAGATTGGCGTAAGCGCGCAGGGCAAAAGAGACGAAACGTTCACGGTTAACTGGTTTCCAGGCCGCTTTGCCTTTGGCTTCCATCGCGGCACGACGGGTCGCCAGTTCGGCATCGCTGATCTTGATGTCGATGGTGCGTGACGGGATGTTGATGCTGATCAGATCACCATCGGCAATCAGACCGATGTTACCGCCGGCCGCCGCTTCCGGAGAAACGTGACCGATCGACAGACCTGAAGAACCACCGGAGAAACGACCGTCGGTGATCAAGGCGCAAACCTTACCTAAACCCATAGATTTCAGGTAAGAGGTCGGATACAGCATTTCCTGCATACCCGGGCCGCCTTTCGGACCTTCGTAACGCACGATCACCACATCACCGGCCTTCACTTTGCCGCCGAGGATGCCAGCGACCGCATCGTCCTGGCTTTCAAATACCACGGCCGGACCTTCAAACTTCAGAATCGACTCATCCACACCGGCGGTTTTCACGATACAACCGTCAATCGCCAGATTACCGGCCAGAACTGCCAGACCGCCGTCCTGACTGTAGGCATTCTCTTTGGTGCGGATACAGCCTTCTTTACGATCCACATCCAGTGATGGCCAGCGGCAATCCTGACTGAACGCTTTGGTGGTTGGAATGCCACCCGGGCCAGCGCTGTAGAATTTCTTTACTTCTTCGGAAGGGTTCAGTGCGACATCATATTTCTCGATCAGTTCGGCCAGACTCAGGCCCAGCACGTTACGCACATCAGTGTGCAGCAGACCGGCACGGCTCAGTTCACCCAGAATAGCCACGATACCACCGGCACGGTGTACGTCTTCCATGTGATATTTCTGGGTAGACGGTGCGACTTTACACAGTTGTGGTACACGGCGGGACATACGGTCGATGTCAGCCATGGTGAAATCCACATCACCTTCTTGTGCAATGGCTAACAGGTGCAATACGGTGTTGGTGGAACCGCCCATGGCGATATCCAGCGCAATCGCATTTTCAAATGCATCACGGGTGGCGATAGAGCGCGGCAGTGCGGTCACATCGTCTTGTTCGTAGTAGCGTTTCGCCAGTTCAACGATACGGTGACCGGCACTTTTGAACAGCTGTTCACGATCAGCGTGGGTCGCCAGCAGCGAACCGTTACCCGGCTGGGACAGACCCAGCGCTTCGGTCAGACAGTTCATGGAGTTCGCGGTAAACATACCGGAGCAGGAGCCGCAAGTCGGGCAGGCGCTGCGCTCAACGGCGGCGGTGTCTTCGTCGCTGACAGTCGGATCCGCTGCCATGATCATGGCATCAACCAGATCCAGCTTGATGATTTGATCGGACAGCTTGGTTTTACCCGCTTCCATCGGACCGCCGGAAACGAAAATCACCGGAATGTTCAGGCGCATCGCGGCCATCAGCATACCCGGGGTGATTTTGTCACAGTTGGAGATACAGACCATGGCATCGGCACAGTGGGCGTTGATCATGTATTCCACGGAGTCAGCAATCAGTTCACGGGAAGGCAGCGAATACAGCATACCGCCGTGACCCATCGCGATACCGTCATCCACCGCAATGGTGTTGAACTCTTTCGCCACACCACCGGCCGCTTCAATTTCACGCGCGACCAGCTGGCCCAGATCTTTCAGATGCACATGGCCGGGCACGAACTGGGTAAACGAGTTAACCACGGCGATGATTGGCTTATCGAAATCACCGTCTTTCATACCGGTAGCACGCCACAGTGCACGGGCACCGGCCATATTGCGACCCTGAGTGGTCGTTGCGGAACGTAACTTAGGCATTTCTGTCTCCTCAATGGAAGCCGCCGGGCGTCTTCATCGGCCTTACGGGCAGCTTCGCTATTATGTATTCGAATGTATTCGACTATTCTGTAAAACAATAAGGTCTGCAAAACAAGAAGGCGCCAAGTTATGCGCCTTCTTATTACATCAATTATTTGCTGACCGGAGTCAACCAGCCCCATTTGTCTTCGGTCTCACCATTGAACAGACCAAAGAATGATTTCTGGATCGCTTCAGTGATCGGGCCACGGCGACCTTCACCGATCTGCATACGATCCACAGAACTGACCGGGGTGATTTCAGCGGCAGTACCACACATGAAGATTTCATCGGCCAGATACAGCGCTTCACGTTGCAGCGACTCTTCACGGATGGTGTAACCCAGTTCACGTGCCAGTGTCATGATGGTGTCACGGGTGATACCAGGCAGGATGCCGGAGGTGGCCGGGGAGGTGTACAGCACGCCGTTTTTGATGATGAACAGGTTTTCGCCTGAACCTTCGGAGATATAGCCGTTGGTATCCAGCGCGATGCCTTCCACATAACCGTTACGGCGGGCTTCACGGGCGATCAGCTGAGATGACAGGTAGTTACCACCGGCTTTGGCACCAGTCGGGATAGTGTTCGGAGCAAGACGGCTCCATGAAGACACCATTACGTCCACACCGTTCGCCAGTGCGTCGTCACCCAGATAAGCGCCCCATGGCAGCGCACCGATCATCACTTCTACCTTGTCGCTCTTTGGCAGCACACCCAGACCGACGTTACCGATGAATGCCAGCGGACGCAGGTATGCGCTCTTCATGCCGTTTTTAGTCACGATGTCACAGCAGGCTTGTTCAATCGCGGCTTTGTCGAATGGCATCTCCATCCAGTAAATTTTGGCGGAATCAAACAGACGCTGAATGTGTTCTTTCAGACGGAAAACTGCAGTGCCGTTTGGTGTGTCATAAGCACGGATACCTTCAAACACCGAAGAACCGTAGTGCAGCGCGTGCGTCATCACGTGTACCTGCGCGCGATCCCACTCAACCATTTCGCCATTGAACCAAATGTATTTTGTAGTCTGTGACATGCTTGTATTTCCTTATGCGCTGATCTTTAAGGCAGATTGTTCGGATTGATCCAGTGCTTCCACGTGAAACACGTCGATCAGTTTGTTCAGTTGGCTCTGCAACAGCTGGATCGGGCGTTCGCTTTCCACGGTCACGGCAATACGCAGGGAACTGCTATCGGGTACGGTTTCCATGTTTAACTGACGCAGAGCAAAACCACGGTGACGCACCACGCGCAGCACGCGCTCCAGCACTTCAGGGCGGGAACCGGTGATCAGATTCAGCTGATATTGCTTCATGGTTTGCTCTCCATCATATCCTGATTGGCGGCACCTGGCGGAACCAGAGGCCAGACATTTTCTTCTGCTGAAATGGAAACGTGCAGCAGGTAGGCGCCTTCACTTTGCAGCATGCGCGCAATGGCGGCAGGCACTTCTTCTTTGCGGGTGATGGTTTCGCCGGCGATATCAAAGGCGGAAGCCAGACGCACAAAATCAGGGTTGTCGGACAGGATGGTTTCACTGAAACGGGCGTCGAAAAACAGCTCCTGCCACTGACGCACCATGCCCAGACGCTGGTTATCCAGTAATACCATTTTTACCGGCAGTTTGGCACGGCGCAGTGTGCCCAGTTCCTGTACGTTCATCATAAAGGAACCGTCACCGCTGACCAAGACCACTTCGTCATCCGGACGCGCCATTTTAGCACCAACCGCCGCCGGCAAGCCAAAACCCATGGTACCTAAACCGGAGCTGGAAATGTGGTTACGCGGGCTGTTGAACTGCATGTGCTGCGCCACCCACATCTGATGCTGACCGACGTCACAGCACACTACGCTGTTTTCCGGCAGCGTATCGCTCAGTTGTTTCAGCAGCAGCGGGGCGTAGATGTGTTCACCCGGATGATCATAGCGCCACGGGAAATCATTTTTCATCGCCGCGCAGTGTTCACGCCAGCTGGCGATGTTCATTGTCATTGCCAGTTGTGGCAGCAGGCTACACATATCGCCGTGCAGACCCACGTGTGCGCTGCGCAGTTTACCGACTTCGGCGGCATCCACGTCCAGATGAATAATTTTGGCGTGCGGCGCAAACGCGGCCAGCTTGCCGGTCACCCGATCATCGAAACGCGCACCGGCCACCACCAGCAGATCCGCTTCCTGTACCACCAGATTTGCCGCTTTGGTGCCGTGCATACCGAGCATACCGAGGAAGTGCGGGCAGTTCGGATCGAGGGTGCCGATCCCTTTCAGCGTTGTGACAGAAGGCATCTGCGTGGTTGTCGCGAATTGACGCAGTTCAGCCACGGCATCGGCCGCGACCACGCCACCACCGACATACAGCACCGGCTTTTTCGCCGCGGCCAGCAGAGCGCGCGCATCGTTGATGGCCTGCAGTTCATCATCTGCAAACTGTTCTGCTGCCAGTTCAATCAGGGTATCCAGATCGGCTGCTGCCAGCTGGATGTCTTTCGGGATATCAACCAGTACCGGGCCGGGACGACCAGAACGGGCAATGCGGAAGGCCTCGGCGACGATCTGACCCAGTTCATCCACGGATTGCACCATGAAGGAATGCTTGGTGCAGGCCAGTGACAGGCCCAGCACATCCACTTCCTGGAAGGCGTCGGTGCCGATCAATGGGGAGGCGACCTGACCGGTCAGTGCCACCACCGGCACGGAGTCCAGCAGTGCATCCGCCAGACCGGTGATCAGGTTGGTGGCCCCCGGGCCGGAAGTGGCGATGCAGACGCCAACCTTGCCGGTTGAGCGTGCATAACCGATAGCGGCCATCGCCGCGCCTTGTTCGTGACGACATAACAGGTGGGGAATGCCCCCATCGTACAGTGCGTCGTACACCGGCATGATTGCGCCACCCGGATAACCAAAAACCTGGGTAACACCCTGCTGGTGTAATGCTTTGACTAAGTACTGGGCCCCGTTCATTTCCATGTCCCTTTCTTTAACTGCGAAAAAAATGACTAAAAAAAAACCCCCGAGTGGTGTGCTCGGGGGTTTGTGAGTCTCTCTTTCCTGATTAGCGAGTAACTAATCGCGCCCCGAGCGGTGGAATAATCACCACCACGACCAGGATCACAATAATGCTAATCAGAGAATGAATCTTGCTCATAAAATTCAAAAAATCCGGTTTAAACCGCAAAATCATGCGGGAGTGACACAGAATTAGCATATTTCTTTGCCCGATAACAAGCCTTTTTTTCCAGACCGGTGCTCGTTTATTGAGCAAATTAGCGTTAAGGCCGGTTAAACAGACGAATAAACCGCTAAAGACTTAGTGTTTTTAACTATCAACTTGCCTTTTTTTATCTGTATATCATGAAATATTTTCTCTCTCTGGCGAAATATTCTGATCGGCGAATTTGACTGCGTTGTTATGAGCGACATGATATTTTTGCTGTCTAATAACTGAGGTGGTGTTGGCTGCCGTAAACGTGCAACACGTAGTCATATCAGAGGCACAAATGCGTAATAAAATGAAATGGGCGTTGATAGCGATGATCCTGAGCAGTGTAGTAAATGCCGCTGAGCGCGATTTTGTTCCCTCAGCACCGGCCCCGTCCCGGGTCTTTGGCTGGGTAGAAAAGGCCGTGATATTACCGGGCTATCTGGTGATGAATGCCAAGATGGATACCGGTGCTCTGACTTCCTCTCTGGATGCCAAAAAGCTGGAATCCTTTACGCGCAATGGCAAGGATTGGGTGCGTTTTGATGTCGAAGCACAGGATGACAATGACAAAGTAACCCGTCAGTCATTTGAACGGGAGATTGTGCGCGAAGTGACGCTGCGCGGTGCCGGTGGTAAAGATGATCGCCCGGTGGTGATGATGAAAATCTGTATCGGTGATCAGGTTTACGAAGAGCAGTTCACATTACGTGACCGCGGGGATATGAAATATCCGCTGCTGATCGGTCGCCGTACCATTCAGCATCTGGGGCTGATCGACGTCACCCGCCAGTTCACGGTGGAGCCGAAGTGTCCGGAGGCTTAATTAGCCAGCTGATCTGAAAAAAAGCCACATCAGAACAGGGATTATGATGTGGCTATTAAAGATGACGCTTACTTACGTGCTACACCAATAGTTTTCTCGCCTTTTCCAGCACATTCTCATCACTGAAGCCGAACAGCTTGAACAGCTGTTCCGCCGGTGCCGATTCGCCAAACCCGGTCATGCCAATCACTTCGCCGTCGAGGCCAGTGTAGCGTTGCCAGTAGTCGGCAATGCTGGCTTCAATCGCCAGTCGCGCACGAACGGCTTTCGGTAACACCAGCTCTTTGTATTCCGCCGATTGCTTGTCAAAGCGCTCGGTGCACGGTAGCGAAACTACGCGGACTTTTTTGCCTTCGGCCTGCAATGTTTTCGCGGCATTAACCGCCAAGCCCACTTCCGAACCGGTCGCCATGATGATGAGCTCTGGCGTGCCGTCACAATCCAGCAGGGTGTAGCCACCGCGTTCGATATCCTGAACTTGCTGGGTGGTTCTTGGCTGTTGCGTCAGGTTTTGTCTTGAGAATATCAGCGCACTCGGGCCATTCTGACGTTCAATCGCCGCTCTCCAGCTCACCGCAGATTCCACTTGGTCACATGGGCGCCAGGTTTCCATGTTCGGGGTCAGTCGCAGCGAGGCGAGCTGTTCCACTGGCTGGTGGGTCGGGCCGTCTTCACCTAAGCCGATGGAGTCATGGGTATACACAAAAATGGAGCGTTGCTTCATCAGCGCCGCCATGCGCACCGCATTACGCGCGTATTCCATAAACATCAGGAAGGTACCGCCGTAAGGAATAAACCCACCGTGCAGGGTGACGCCGTTCATGATGGCGGACATGCCAAACTCACGCACGCCATAGTGCATATAGTTACCCTGCGGTGTTGCTGCAGAGACATCCAGGGCGGAGGTGTGGCGGGTCAGATTGGACGGCGCCAAATCCGCGGAACCGCCGAGCAGTTCAGGTAAAATTTTCGCGTATTCATTCAGGGCTTTCTGGCTGGCCTGACGGGACGCGATATTGGCCGGATTAGCTTGCAGGTCAGCGATATAGGCATTGGCTTTGTCTGTCCAATCGGCCGTTAATGTGCCAGCACTACGACGCAGGAGTTCAGCCGCTTCCTGCGGGAACACTTCCTGATAGGCAGCGAACTGCTGTTTCCATTTTTTCTGAACCTGTTCGCCTTGTGCTTTTGCATCCCACGCCTGATAGATATCTTGTGGAATTTCAAACGGCGCATGCGGCCAGTGCAGAAACTCACGCACCTTGGTGATTTCGTCGTTCCCCAGCGGGGCACCGTGACAATCATGACTGCCGGATTTATTTGGTGAACCGTAACCAATGATGGTTTTACAGCAAATCAGCGTCGGCCGTTGCTGGTCTTTCTTCGCTTCTTTAATCGCCCGGTCAATCGCCTGCGGGTCATGACCGTCCACTGCGTCGATAACCTGCCAGCCGTAAGCGCGAAAGCGGGCGGGGGTGTCATCTGTAAACCAGCCATCCACATGCCCATCAATCGAGATACCGTTGTCATCCCAGAACGCAATCAGCTTACCCAGCTCCAAGGTTCCCGCCAGTGAACACACTTCATGCGAAATCCCTTCCATCAGACAGCCGTCGCCCATAAAGGCATAGGTGTAGTGGTCAACGATGTCATGGCCGGGTTTATTAAACTGTGCCGCCAGTGTTTTCTCCGCTAAAGCCATACCCACCGCATTGGCAATGCCCTGACCGAGCGGGCCGGTGGTGGTTTCGATACCCGGCGCATAACCGTATTCCGGATGGCCCGGCGTCTTACTGTGCAGCTGACGGAATTGTTTTAACTCGGCCAGTGGCAGGTCATAACCGGTGAGATGCAACAGCGAATACAGCAGCATCGAGCCATGACCGTTAGAGAGCACAAAGCGGTCGCGGTTGATCCAGGTTGGGTCAGTCGGGTTATGTTTTAAATGATGACGCCACAATACTTCAGCGATATCGGCCATGCCCATCGGCGCACCGGGGTGGCCGGAATTGGCCTGCTGTACGGCATCAACGCTGAGCATACGCACGGCGTTGGCAAGGGTTTTGGGGTCTAAACTCATCAGAAAGCTCCAGAAATCAGCAAAATAATTAAAAATCAGTGAAAGACTGCTTTGGAATAGAGTAAGCGGAAGAACTCACACAAAATTTCAGCGAGGAGTGGCATCCCTGTCGGATGACCCTCCGCGCCACGGAAGGCGCGGCGGAGCGTCCAGGGATGGATTCACAGCGTGTCAGGAGACAGGGATGCCACTCCGACAACACTCCGCTTTATTCTTCCGCTTACTAGCAAACTCAAGCCAGACGTGTTGCCAACAGCTGTTCTAACTTCACCTGATCGATAGCAAAGTTGCGAATGCCTTCGGCCAGCTTCTCGGTGGCCATCGCATCTTCATTGTGCTGCCAGCGGAACTCGGCTTCACTCAGCGGCGTTGGGCGTGGCAGACGCAGACCGTCATCAGCCAGCTGACGCACCAGCTCACCGGACTGCGCCTCCAGATCCTGCAACAGATTCGGGCTGATGGTCAGACGATCACAACCCGCCAGAGCCAGCACCTCTTCCGCACTGCGGAAGCTCGCGCCCATCACCACAGTCGGGTAGCCGTGCTGTTTGTAATACTGATAAATCGCTTTCACCGACTTCACGCCCGGGTCATTTTCGGCGGTGTAGCTTTGACCGGTTTTGGCCTTGTACCAATCCAGAATTCGACCGACAAACGGCGAAATCAGATAAGCACCGGCTTCGGCACAGGCACGGGCCTGCGCGAACGAAAACAGCAGCGTCAGGTTGCAGTTAATTCCTTCTTTTCCCAGCTGTTCGGCGGCACGAATACCTTCCCAAGTGGAAGCAATCTTAATCAGCACACGTGAGCGTGGAATGCCCTGATACTCATACAAACCAATCAGCTTGCGGGCCTTCTCGATGGTAGCGGCGGTATCAAAAGACAGGCGGGCATCGACTTCAGTGGAGATACGGCCGGGCACATGTTTCAGCACCTCACAGCCAATCGCCACAATCAGACGGTCGGCAGCTTCTTCAGTCTGCGTCGCCACATCGGAAGAAAGGGCACGCGCAGAGGTCACAATGCTGTCCAGCAACGACGCATACTCAGGCAAGGTCACGGCTTTGAGGATTAACGATGGATTGGTGGTGGCATCTTCCGGTTTAAACGCTTTGATGGCGGGTAACTCGCCGGTGTCGGCCACTACGGTGGTCACGATTCGCAACTGTTGTAATAAACTGCTCACAACGACTCCTTGTAAATGTAAGAGAAATCAGCAGGCGCTATGCAGTGACATAGCGCCGTTACAACTTAAACCGGGTCTAACGCGTCACCGTATCGTTCCGCATCTTTACGTTCGGATACGGACAGGCGTGCCGGTTGGTCAACCTTGATGATGAGGGTCAGGACACCGGCAAACAGGTATAAACCGGTGTAAATCCATACCACCCCGACGATATCGACAAAGGGCAGGGCAACAGAGGCGATAGCCGGAGCGACAAAGTTACTCAGGCCCGCAGACAGGTTATAAATGGAGATCGCCGCCCCTTTATGATGTGGTTCCAGTGCCGGAAACACAGCCGTCATAGGGACAAATGCGGCGACGGTAATACCAAACATAACGGCCGGGATCACGGCGATCCAGAAGTTATGGCCAAAGGTGACAGGCAGGTAATAGAAGGCCAGACTGGAGATGGCGCAACCCACACAACCGAACCAGCGCACCTGACGCATCCAGCCGATGTATTCGCCCAATACCCCCCACATCACGTTAGTGAAGATGGTGACAAAGAAGAATACGGCCCAGATCTGCAACCATTCAGACATGGTGAAATCCAGCCGGCCAACGAACAGCATTGGCATGATGACGGCGAAGCCGAACAGCGAAATGGTGTTGATGATGCGGATCAGGCAGGCCAGGAAAATATTCTTATTGGTATAAAGAATAGTGACGGCCCGGGTCAGCTCAGTGATCTTCTCTTTAGTGGTTAACTTGGCTTTTTCACTTTCCGCACCGACATTACGCAGGCAGAACATGGCAATCAGGCCGCCGACAATGACCCAGGCAATCGCAAACCATAAGGTGCCGCGTTCGCCCATATACGGAATGGAAAAGCTGGGCAGATAGCTGCCGATACAGCCGATACCGATGGAATACATCGCCCAGAACCAGCCCATGGCGGAAGAGACCTGATGTTTTGGTACGGTCTGTACAATCAGCATGACGAAGGAGTAGATGAACAGCGGATAGGCCAGCCCGCGGATGCCATAAAACAACAGCATCATCGGGAAATTTTTCAGGCCCAGCCCTAACTCCATAAACAAGACATGCATCACGACCCAGACACAGAACCCGATTTTCATGGCTTTCTGCGGGGTGATAATTTCCGCTACGACACCGGAACTCCAGGCGGCGATTGCGGCAGCCAGACCGTAAACGGTAAAGACCAGTGCGGATTGGGCCGGGGTAAAACCAAGGTCGGTAATATGTTTTGATAAAAACGCCATTTCAAAACCATCACCACTCATAAAAACTGCGACTGCGATATAGCCCCAGAACAGCATTTTGGGCAGACCAAACCAATTATTACTTTGTGATTGCATAGCAAAGCTCCTCTCACGCCCTGGCGTCAGATTTCGTTAGTTGGATAAACTGCGGTATAAACCCGCCCGTCCCGGGCGGGGATGACTGTTTAATTAAGCGTTTTTCTGGCCAGAACCTGCTGTTGATAGAGCAGGCGGAATTGGCTTAAGCGAGGCATCAGTTGCTGATGCCGGCCCGCATCCGGAATGTAGCGATGCTGGATGTCCGGTTTTTTGCAGACCTCCGCTTCAGCACCTCCGGTCGCTAACCAGCCGAGGCGTGCCGCGCCGAGTGCGCCACCGGCTTCTCCGCCAAGATGCGTGACAATTGGTAAATTAAGCGTGTCAGCGATGAGCTGGGCCCACCATGGGCTGCGGGAACCGCCGCCGATCAGTGAACACTCGTTGAGATGCGTACCCGCTTCCTCAAGCACTTTCAGCCCATCCGCGATACCAAAAGTCACCCCTTCCAGAACGGCATAGCCAAGCATGGCGCGATTAGTGGCATGGGTCAGACCGTGAAACGCACCAGTGGCCTGCGGGTCATTATGTGGCGTTCTTTCTCCTGACAGATAAGGCAGGAAGATCGGTGATTGTTGCTGTTCAGATAAACTGAGCGTCGCCACTTCCGACAACAAGGTTGTCTCATTGGTATTCAGCAGCTGACATAACCAGCGCAGCGCACTGGCCGCCGTCAGCATGACACTCATCTGATGCCAGCGGTGTGGCAGGGCATGACAAAACGCATGTACCGCAGACTGAGGGTTCGGACGATACTGGTCGTTGACCGCGAACAACACCCCCGATGTGCCCAGTGACACGAACGCATCGCCCGGTCTCACGGCACCGATCCCAACCGCACTGGCGGCATTATCACCACCACCACCGGCGATAATGACGTTATCTTTTAAGCCCCATTCACGGGCAATTTCGGCTTTAAGTGTTCCGGCTGGTTCACTGCCTTCGGCGAGACGTGGCATGTTATCCCGGGTCAGGCCACAGGCGGCCAGCAGGGAATCAGACCAGTCACGACGCGCCACATCGAGCCATAATGTGCCGGCAGCATCCGACATATCGCTGATCTTCTCGCCGCACATCATCCAGCGCAGATAATCTTTGGGCAGCAGAACGGTGTCGATTTGCTCAAAGATTTCCGGTTCATTCCGCGCGACCCACAGCAGTTTCGGCGCAGTAAAACCGGGCATGGCCAGGTTTCCGGCAATGTCGTGCAGCTCCTGCGCCTGCTCTGTTAACAGCCGGCACTCTTCGGCACTCCGCGTGTCGTTCCACAGGATCGCCGGGCGCAACACCTTGCCATCGCGGTTTAACAGGACCGCACCGTGCATCTGCCCGGATAAGCCGATGGATTTAATCAGTGACCAGCGATCCCCGATTTTATTCCGCAAACGGGATATCACCTGCTGTGTGGCTTGCCACCATTGCGCCGGATCCTGTTCCGACCAGTGAGGATGTGGGCGCTGCACGGTCAGTGGTTCGCCTGCGCTTGCGAGCAGGCTCCCATTCTCGTCAATCACCACCCCTTTAATTTCCGATGTTCCTGCATCAAGGCCCAAATACATGGCGGTCTTCCTTACTGGCTGACAACTAAATCGGTCGTTTGTTCTTTGATCCAGCTTCTGAGACTCTGCACGGTGTCACGCAGTAATCTTTCGAAGCTGGCTTTGGATGCCAGCGGGCCGAACAGCGCTTCATCACGGGCAAAGGCGGCCAGCGGATCGGCGGAGTTGAAACGGGCATGCATTTCTGCCGCATCCAGAATGCCGTCCTGATAGGTGTATGGCAGTTCGTTCTGATGCCAGCGTTCCATAAACAGGAAGAACAAAGCCGGTAACACGGTGGTGGCGCGTGGAATTTGATCCCGGTCGTAACACTCGAGCAGTGTCGGAGTGATGAAGCCCGGAATTTTGGACAGGCCATCCGCGGCAACGCGCTGGTTGGTGTCCTGGATATACGGATTACGGAAACGATCCAGAACCACATCACGGTATGCGTTCAGATCTAGTGGGCTTGGTGATAATGACGGAATGACATCCTGAGTGACATATTCCCAGGCCATTTCACAGATGGATTGTGTCTGGGTGCTTTCATGAATATAGCTCTGTCCGATCAGGGTACCGGCCCAGGCGATGCAGCTGTGGCTGGCATTCAGAATGCGGATTTTCGCTTCTTCCCATGGCAGAACGGATTGCACCATTTCCACGCCGACATTTTCCAGCGCCGGACGGCCGGCAATGAAATCATCTTCGATGACCCACTGAATAAACGCTTCACCCATCAGCGGCGCCAGATCTTTGAAACCTGTTTTTTCTGCCACCCGGGGTGCAATGTCAGCAGTCGGACGCGGTGTAATACGGTCAACCATGGTATTCGGCGAGGTGGTGTAATTTTTCACCCAGTCCAGTAACGGCATATCGCCTTTCAGTGCCAGGAAGGCCAGAAAACCATTACGGAAACGTTCGCCGTTGTGGCGCAGGTTATCGCAGTTCAGCAGTGTGACCGGACCGGCTTTGCGTTTAATGCGCTGGCGGAGGATGCGTTCCAGGGTGCCGTAAATGGTGCGGGCTTCACCTTGCAGGTCAGCCTGAATATCCGGATTTTTCGGATCGAGTCTGTGCTCGGTATCCAGATAGTAACCACCTTCGGTCACGGTAAAGCTGATGACGCCGGTTTCTGCATCGGCGCCCTGATTCACCAGCGCTGTCAGCTGTTCATCCCATGGCAGCACTTTTTTCACCGAAGTAATGCGTTCGTATTTACGTTCACCGGCCGGTGTCACGGTTTCCAGTATGTATTCACCGTGTTGTTTTTCCAGTGCCGAAAGCAGCGCATTCGCATCGCCACGGATATTGCCGAGCGCGATGGACCAGCGTGTATCACCCTGCATCAGTAAGCGGTGCAGATACCATGCCTGATGCGCCCGATGGAAAGAACCGGCACCGATATGCATCCATACATGTTTCTTTTGATTATCCATGTTTAACTCCTTCATCTTGTGTTTGATTGTTTGCCCTTTTCTTGGGCTTTTGCTCTCGTTGAATGTAGATTATTTGAATATTTGCCCATTAACTGGTCTTTTGATCACACTTTTTGAAATAAACTGAATTCCCTGCACTCTTCGGGGTAAAATTCATGAAAATAAGCGGGGCGGTCGCAGGGGATAAGATGAGCAGACATGACAAAAAGTTGGATCAGGCGGCCCGGGCGGCCTGGCTGTATTACGTGGCAGGAAAAACACAGAATGAGATCGCTGATATCATTGGTGTTTCGCGTCAGGCTGCGCAACGGCTGGTGGCGCTGGCATCGGAACAGCAAATCGTCACGGTCAGTATTTCTCATCCGATTGCGGACTGTATGGACCTCGCCTCCCGCCTGCAGAAACGGTTCGGATTAGCCGAATGTCATGTTGTGCCATCGGGAGGGCTGGATGAGGACTCGGTGAGCCGGATGATCGCTGTTTCCAGCGCCGAGGTCATGGCGCAATATTTACGGCAGGAAGAACCGCAGATTGTTGCGGTGGGTTCTGGTCGTATGCTGCGATCTTCGATTGATGCACTGCCCGAATTAGACCGTCCTCAGCATGTTTGTGTTTCCCTGATCGGGGCGATTGCTTCCGATGGTTCATGTACCCGGTATGACGTTCCTCTGCGCATGGCGGAAAAGACACAGGGGAAGTATTTTATCCTGCCGGCACCGATGTTTGCGGACAGCAAAGAAGATGGCGAGTTATGGCGCAGTCACCGTCTTTACCGGGCGGTCATTGATAAATCCGAGCAGGCGGATGTGGCATTTATTGGTATCGGACAAGTAAATGAAAACTGCCCGTTATGCGAAGACGGATTCATTTCCGCTGAACAGTTGGCCATGCTGCAACAGGCCAATGTGGTGGCTGAAGTTCTGGGGCATTTTCTGGCCGACGATGGCAGCCGGGTTGACTGTGAACTGAACCCGCGTTTAACCAGCGGGTTGTTACAACCGCAGACCCATAAAAACATCATTGCGTTTGCGGGTGGTAAAGAAAAACACCGGGCCATCCGCGCGGTCTTAAACGGCAGCTGGATTTCTGGTCTGGTGACGGATGAGGATACGGCGAATTACCTGCTGAGTGCCGGCTGATCGCCATACCGGATTGCGGGAATAGCATGTCCCGCACTGACCGGCTACGCCGTCTGCACTACCGCCAGTTTGGCGCGGATAAACTCGGGGTGATCCAGATAAATCAGATCGGCCACCTGACGGATCACCGCTTCTTCCTGCGGGTCCAGATGTCCGTCGGCGTAGGCAACCTGCCACATTGCTTTGATCAGCTCGAATCGTTCTGCCTGCTCTAATGCCCTTAATTTATTGGTAAAATCAAACAAAGAGATGGCATTTTCACTTTTATGCCGGGCTTGTGCCAACAGCGCTCTGGCCGCAGCATCATCGATTTCCAGCAGGTGGTTAAGCAGATGAATTTTGGCTTTTTCTTCTCTGGCATCGTAATGATTATCTGCCCGTGATACCTCGCACAGCAACGAAGCCGTCGCCAGCTGAACCGCTGCGGTTTCGGCGGCACCGCTGCCATTATTGCCGGACATAACTTCCCGGAACAGCGAACGTAATAGAGCAAGCATAACTGACCTCACAACTGATTCATCCCTCTCATCATCTGAGCTGTGATCGCAGAAATCAAGTGAACAGTGGTGTTAGCAGTATTTCTGCCGAGTGGCAGTTCATGACGCCCGCTGATTTTTTTATCTTACAGTTCTTACCAGTCGTACCAGACCTTTGTTGAGCTTGTTACTCCAACTGTCATAACCATAGTCCGACGCTATGCCCCAGGCATAGGCACCGTCAGAAATCACCGGAGAGATCGACCAATACCAGTAAGATGGTGTATTGGGAAATGCATGGATATTCACTGCCGGATAATTACATTGCCGGTTAGACAGTGTCCGTAACTCTTTTATTGTCGGTAACCGCCAGTCGTTGTATCCGGCCAGTTTTTTCCCTCGTTGCTCTTCTGCGTATAACAATGCCTGTTGCCAGTTCATTCCGGTTGCCTTTCCCTGTAAACAATCCTTACCAGACAAGCCTGCCGGGCAGTTCTGCCACACTAGATTGGTCCGGAAATCAGTAACGGTTCCATCTCTGTTGATCTGATAACGGCTATCAGGGGTATCAGCTGGCGTATGTTCATAATCGCAGGTTTGTGCATAGACAGTCAGCGTATGACCAGCCAGCGTGCTGAGTAATAACCAGAATAAACGCTTCATGCTATTTTCTTTCCCTGACTAAACGGACATGTAGTAAATTTTGTTTATTATCCCAGTCGCTCCCACCGCCTTTGAAATAAACATCCCATGCATTGGCAGGCAGTGTCGCAACAGGCACTGACGTCCAGTACGCAGCGGCCACTGTTTCCGGAAAATACCGGGTATCGATAGCCGGTGCTGATTCATTCAGGTTTGTAATACTGCTCAGTTCATCCACATTTGGCATCCGCCAGTCATGGTAGTCACAAAGACCTTGTTGATTAAGGGCTGAAACATAACCGGAGGTATCACAGTCACTACCTTCGCAGTGACCACCATTTTTTATGCCGACAAAACCGGCATTGATTTTCTGATTTTCCTGATACCAGGTATATGTGGAGTCTTTATTCTGAAGACCTGACGTTGTTTTTATTTCCCAGATAAGCCCTGTGACATTGTCCCGCACACATGACCACTCTTTGGCGTCTGAGGATAAGTCATGCCCATCTTTATCCAATTTGGTGAAACTAAAGCCTGCATGTCCGTCATTGTCATTCGCATCCGTCATATCACGTCCGCTTTCATGCTGCCCTGGGAAACCGGTCACCGGGCACTGTAACCGGGTGTGCTGATTATCAGCGCAGGAGGTGATCCCTGTGTCGTTTCTTTCGATTTGGGGTTTCGCAGCATTATCGCCGCACCCGGATAAACTAATGCAGCTAAGCCCTGCCAGCAGCAAACCATACCGTGTCATTGTCATATTATTTTTATCGTAAAAGTGAATACCTGAAATGAATGGGCCCTCTGTAAGGGCATCCTCAATAGGGTATCGAATAAAGGGTTCATATGAAACTAAAAATATAAGGAGGTAAAAAAGCAAGAGATTTGACTCTATTGAATCCTTATTGTAAACTCCGCAGTTGTCTCAAATGACAACGTTATTTTTAAAACAAAACAATAAGGATAGAGCATGCGGATCAAACATCACTGGCTGCTGGCCGCGATACTGGCCAGCGGACTTCCGACAGGTGCGCTCGCACAAAATTCAACAGGATATTCTGAGCCCTCCTTTTATAACCTGTTTCCTGAGCAACTGCTGGCAAATGGTTCTGTTATTTCTTCTGAACTGACAGATCTGTCAGCTGCATTGCAGCAATATAAAACGGCACATGACCCACTGCAGACAAAAGCAATTGAGGGTTTTCTGAACTCTCATCCTCATTCTGCCTGGGCCAATTCCCTCTGGCTGAACCTGGGCTTGATCTATCAGCAAGCAGGTCGTTATTCCGATGCTTTGCAGGCATATGACAAAGCATCAACCGGTATTTCGGTATTAGAAAATCATGATATGGCTGTGCTTAGCGATCGTATTTACGCGGCTCGTCTGTCATTGCATACCCAGCTAGGTCATCAGAAACAAGTTGAAGCTTTATTAAAACAAACGGTCTCTCATCAGTCTGGTATTGCAGATGCTGTCATTGCACAGGCTAAAAGCGGTCTGTGGGAAATGCAGAATAATCCTCAGGAGTCATTCCGTTGTGGTTCTGTGGCCCTGACTGAACTTCTGCGGCAGAGTGGATTATCCGGCAGTCAGCAGCCTCTACTCCTGCCCGCGCCGAAAGACGGTTTTTCTCTGGCTGAGCTGCAAAGCATCGCCCATAAACATGGTTTGCAGGCCAGCGTCATTAATACAAACGATCAGATCCCGGTTCCGTCTGTGGTGCATTGGAAGTCAGGCCATTTTGCAGCGATACTGGCTAAAAATGGCGACCATTACACCATTGCTGACCCGATATCAGGCCAGAATAATGAAATGACGGCCGCCAGCATTCTGCGTGAATCCAGCGGTAATTATCTGGTTGATAAAAAACTATCCGGTACTGGTAAGTTAGTTGATCCGACTGCTGCAAAAACGATCCGTGGTGCAGGATATACGGGAAGCAGTGATAGCACCGCGACCTCGGCGTCAGACACTAAAGACTGTAATGATTCATGTGATGGTTCCGGCAGCTCTAAAGGTATGCCTCATTATGCTGTCACCTCCATGCTGGTTAGTCTGAACATTACCGACACACCAGTTGGCTACAAAGCGAGTGTTGGCCCTGATGTAAATTTCACGTTGACTTACAACCAACTGGAAGCAACGCAACCTGCCACTTTCACCTTTTCCAACCTGGGCCAGAAGTGGAGCCACAACTGGCTGGGTTGGGTGCAGGATAACCCTAACAGCATCGGCAATAGCGTAAAAGTCATGCTGACCGGCGGCGGTTCCCGCACAGAACGGAGTTATAACCGCAGTAGCGGTGAATTCACGGCTGAATCTACGGATGGAATGCAGGTGTTAATATATATCCATCCGTGATGCCAGGTTCTTTTCAGCAAGAGTTAATAAATAGCGGATCTGTCGAGTCATTTAATTGGTATGGACAAAAAAATGAAGAAATTAATAATATTCTTTTTCTTTATTGTACTTATCTGTGTTTTTTCAATAACGGGATATGATATTGAAATTACAAAAAAAACAAATATGTATCAATCAGCTGAAAACGAGCCATTTGATAAAATGGTGAAAATTGCCGCCTTAGACAAAGGTGTTGTAGTCAATGTATTTGGTTGTTTTGACGACAAAACAGATATGTATTTTTATGTAAGAAATCAGAAAAACTACGGATATATATATGACTTTAACTTTTATTCCATAAAAAATTGGACAATCACATTAGATAAAGCCAAGTACTTTTTTAAAGAGCCATTAGCAAATATTCAGTGTTTAATTATGGTTTCTAGATTTTCAAATTAATTCATAGGGTGATCTCCAAGCCTTCCCAAGACAAGAAGGTCACCCTGTTAAATAAGACTCTCCCTCTTCATCAAAACTGCACACCCCACGCAAG
The DNA here is from genome assembly GCF_000023065.1 of Tolumonas auensis DSM 9187. Taxonomy (NCBI): domain Bacteria; kingdom Pseudomonadati; phylum Pseudomonadota; class Gammaproteobacteria; order Aeromonadales; family Aeromonadaceae; genus Tolumonas; species Tolumonas auensis. The sequence goes on along the minus strand of NC_012691.1, from coordinate 3,370,984 downwards.
ATTATCATCTTGCAGAAAAAACCAATAAAAACAGTAACCTAACAGCGACGAATTTGTGACAGCATGTTGTAAATAAATGAACGTGCCTAATGCCGTGTCGGATTTAGTGCTTTCTCGTCTGGGTCTTAGTGCTGCATTTAGCACTATTACTGGCATGAGCCTGTTTAACAGTTATATCAATGGCCGAAACACCTATTACTGGGATAAAACGGCCATGAAAGAAGGCGCCGGTGATTATACCAAGGCGCTGATTCATCACTGGCTGCACGATACACACAACACCAGTGTGACCGCGGCGGTTCATGAAAGTATCAAATATCCGCTGGAAAACCGGATTTGGTTTAACTATCCCAATCAGGGCTGGGGTGGTGCAACCGGTGCTTTAGATAAACCATCAATTATTGGCCGAGTGCTGGATGATGGACGTACACAACTGACCAAAATCAGTTACAACAGCATTGGTAAAGTGACGCGATACACCGATCCTGTCGGGCGTGTTACTACCATGACCTATGCCGATAACCAGCAGGATTTAACAGCTGTTTCTCAGGGTGGTAAACAGATCGCGGCTTACACCTGAAATGAACAGCATCTCCCGCTGACCTATACCAATGCGGCAGGTCAGACGACTACCATGACCTATAACGATAACGGCCAGCTCACCAGTGTGACTAATCCGTTAAGTGAAACTACCCGTTATACCTATGATGAAAGTGGTCACCCGATCAACGTCATCAACCCGAAAGGTAAAGTGGCCACGCAATACACTTACGATGATGTTGGTCGTGTGGCAACCACCACAGATGCACTGGGGTATACCGTCAGTTATGAATATGACAAGCTGGATCGTCTGGCAAAGACCACCTACCCTGATGGTACTGCCCGTACTTACACCTGGGATAAACTCAATGTCAGCAGTGCGCAGGATCGTTTAGGCCGTACAACCCAATATGACTATGACGAACTGGGCCGTCTGGTATCAGAAACTGATCCGATGGGACGTGCCGTTCAGTATGGTTATTATGAAAACGGCCGTCTGAAAACCCTGACGGATGCCATGGGTCGCGCCACCTCGTGGACCCGCGATATTGAAGGCCGCGTAACCCGTAAATCCCTGCCGGATGGATCTGCCACCAGTTTTGATTACGACAACAGCAGTCGTCTGATCAGTCAGACCGACCCGCTCGGTCAGGTCAAAAACCTGAACTATACCGCCGATGACAAAATTGCGGCCATCAGCTACAGCAATGCTCAAAATGCCACATTGGCGGTATCATTCAGCTATGACAGCTCCTTCCCGTTGTTAACCAGCATGACCGATGGCACCGGCAAAACCACCTATGCCTACGGCGATATTGGCGCAGCCGGTGCTTTGCATCTGGTAAAAGAGACACCGGCAGGTAAACAGCAGCCCGTCACTTATAGCTACGATGCGGCAGGACGCGTGCTTAACCGTACCACCGGTGATAATACCGATGCCTGGCAATACGATAGCTTAGGCCGTGTCGCGCAGCTGACCAACGCGCTGGGTGTCTTTGACTATGCCTATCTGGGTGATACCGCTCAGGTGCGCAGTGAAGCCTTGCAGCACTCACCATGGCGCACTGACTATGTGTATGGCGGCAATCAGCTCGACCGTCAGCTGCTGGCCATCACTCACCCGCGGAAACTCATCGGTGCAAAATCCATCTTCACCTTCCACGATGAAGAGGGCCGTCTGCTGCGGCGTCACGACTGGCCACAGGGTCAGCACGACCATTATGAGTATGACAATGCCGACCGTTTAACATCGGTGAAGCAGGGTAAATGGCTGGGAGACCGGGGGCATAATGACCATGGCTTCTGGAGTAAACCACCGTTCGGTAAAACCACCTTTGACTATGATGATGCCGATAATATTCTCAGCATCACCAAAGGGCGTAGACAGACCACCTTTACGGCAAATGATGCCAATCAGGTGGTGACCGAAAACAACCAGAGCTACAGTTATGATGCCAACGGCAACCTGCTGGATGATGGTCGTTTCACCTACACCTGGGATGCGGAAAACCGTCTGCTGAGTGCGACCAACAAAACCAGCGGTGCAGTCAGTTCGTTTACCTATGACGGATTGTCCCATCGTATCAGTAACACCGAAACCATCAAAGACCGTGCCGGTAACAGTCAATCAACCACTATTTATTACCAGTGGTGTGGCGATAAACTTTGCATGGCGATGGACAGCACCGGCGCAGTCATCGAACGCTATTATGTGCAGGGTGAGCAAATCAACGGGCAAAATCGCTATTACGCCACTGATAAACTCGGCAGTGTGATGCAGGTCGTGAATGCGAATGGTTCCTTACTGGGCGAGTCGCGCTATGATGCCTATGGCAAACGTGAGCTGGCGACAGGTATTCAGCCACGCTTTGGTTATGCCGGTATGTTCCGTCATGAACCAACCGGTCTGAACCTGATGCTGTATCGGGCCTATAATCCACAAACCAGCCGCTGGTTAAGCCGTGACCCGATTGGGGAAAACGGCGGACTGAATATTTATGGGTATGTGGGGGGTGATCCGATTGGTTATAGTGACGAGACGGGATTAAATCGGGAGATCATTGTTTGGAGCCCAATGCTACATGATCCTGGTTCATGGTTTGGTCATGTATCTTCTGTTAGCGGTGATGGAACAAATAACTCTTTTGGACCAAATGGTTGGGATACAACCTTTCCAACCAAGGATAAGTATATAAATAGACAAACCATTAAGAATGGTCGTACTGGTTGGGGACTAGAGATTGGACTTACTCCTACTCAAGATAAGCAGTTTGATCAATGTATGTATCAAGAAAAACAAAGCCACCAAGAATACGATAAACTGTTCAACAATTGCACTACAAGAGCCCAAGCCTGTCTTTGGAGGGTAGGCGTTAATTTCCAACTTTCCGTTACACCTAATGGTGTTATGCAGAGCCTTTTGGATGCGAATGTAGTAGATCGTGTTAAACTTTATTCGGGCAAAAAAGAATGAGGAAAAAAACGACCGTTTTTATCGGATTGATAATTATCCTAGTCTTATTCCTTGAATATATATTGGGGAGCAACTGGCATTTCACAACATCAGAGAGATTGATTGTCTATCAGAGAAATGATTTGCCGTTAGATAAATCGCCAATAGTAGCCAAGATGAAAAAAGCGGATTCCCTAGTCGTGGAAAAATGTTTTTTCGACAAAGATGACGCCTATATGCTCGTCAAAACAAATGATGGCATCACTGGTTATGCATTTGAAACAAGACAGTTTTATATCAACGACTGGATGTTTCCTTCTTTCATTTTCTCAAAGGATAAATTTATACGAAATTTGACTTGCTGGAGGCTCATCGGTCAATTTGGCTTAAAATAACAGGGCGTTTGACCCGCTCGAACCAGTATGAGGTACCCAGAAGGGTCGCTAATGCGGCCCTTCGTTCAGATAAAACCGGATCTGCGGGTGCGGCTATGAACAGTGATTGCACATGTCAGTAATGAAAGCTTTCACACCTTTACCACCAAAGGATGCCAATCCGGTTGTCACTGAAAACAACCAGAGCTACATCTAACGGCAACCTGCTGGATGATGGTCGTTTCACCTACACCTGGGATGCGGAAAACCGTCTGCTGAGCGCGACGAACAAAACCATCGGGGCTGTCAGTGCGTTTACCTATGACGGGTTATCCCGCCGTATCAGTGACATAGAAACCGTCAAAGACAGTGCCGGTAACAGTCAATCAACCACTATTTATTACCAGTGGTGTGGCGATAAACTTTGCATGGCACTCAACAGCAGCGGCGCCGTCACGGAACGTTATTATCCGCAGGGCGAACAAATTAACGGCAAGAACCGCTACTACGCCACTGATAAACTTGGCAGTGTGATGCAGGTCGTGAATGTGAATGGTTCCTTACTGGGCGAGTCGCGCTATGATGCCTATGGTAAACGCGAACTGGCGACAGGTATTCAGCCACGCTTTGGTTATGCCGGTATGTTCCGCCATGAACCGACGGGTCTGAATCTGACGCTGTATCGCGCCTATAACCCACAAACCGGCCGCTGGTTAAGCCGAGACCCGATTGGAGAAAACGGCGGGCTGAATGTTTATGGGTATGTGGGGAATGCTTCTGTTAATTTTATCGATCCTTTGGGTTTACGCACAGAGGTCACAATTTGGCATCCTGTTGGCTGGAGTGGATCATCGTTTGGTCATGTTTCCACAGATATAAATGGCACGGTTTATTCGTTTGGACGCGATGGAATGTGGACTGGTAAAGCTTCTGATTATTATGCTAAAAACAATTTTAGAGATGGTCTGGGAGTCCTGATTCCATTAACTTCAGATCAGGAGAAAAAGGTTGAAGCATGCATGAAAAAAGATCGCGGTAGTTACGATCCAATATCGAATAACTGTGGCTCACCAATACAAGATTGCCTAAAAGAGTCAGGAATTGATTCAGGTGATCAAATGTTTCCTGCAAATGTTGGAATGAGCCTGTTAGATCAGGGAGCTTATTCTGATAGTAGTACAGTTCATTTAGCTACTTCACCTTCTAATGGATCAAGTGCACCATGGGCTCGTTAAAAAAAACTACTTTTTTGATATTAACTGTACTCGGTTTATTGGTATTCATTTATATTTTTTGCAGATTGTATTTTGCTTTCAGTAAAAATTATTCATGGAAGAATATGGATTGGAACCAAAATGGAGAAACATCATTCTTTGAGTTAATTGAATCAAGTGATATCGGAAAAAGAACCGTGAAAATTAATGATAAAAATTGTATAGAATTTTATGCATTTAAAGATGGGATAGGTATAAAAACTGTATGTCCTAAATATTAATTCGGATAATTATTATCAGAGTTAATCCGGTAGGGCTGGTGAAAAGCTGACACTGTCTTTGATACTGAAACCGTCAAAGACAGTGCTGGAAATAGCCAATCCACCACGACCTATTATCAGTGGTGCGGTGAAACTGCAGCGACTAAATAACTGTTCCGAAATGTAGATCACTTGGTGGGAGTAACTCGGTTTTAGTTATGCGATCATATCGTCGCCAAACTAAACAATCGCCCAAAACCGAGTTACCGCTATGTTACCAGTTTTATCTCGCGCCGAACGCAGACGCATCGAAAAAATCATTTATAAAACCAACGATAAAGAACATGCCCGGCGTCTGACTGCTATTCTCATGCTGCATCAGGGGCAGACTGTTTCGATGGTTCATCAACTGACTGCCGCTGCTCGTTCTTCTATTCAACGCTGGCTCAGCTGGTATCAGGAATGTGGTATTTCCGGTCTCGAAAGTAAACAACGCGGACGATTTTGTTCTTTGCCATACCAACAAATTCGACTCATTTTAGAGCTGCTTATTCAGTTCTCGCCAGAAGATTTTGGTTATCAACGTTCACGTTGGAGTTCAGAGCTTTTTGCATCGCTTATTCATCGCCTGTGTCCAGAACTCAACATTGCTGCCTCTACCATCCGCCGTTGGTTACCTAAAATGGGCATTGTTTGGCGTAGAGCTGCGCCGACACTCCATATTCGTGACCCACATCGTGATGAGAAAATGGCATTAATAAACAATGCATTACAAAGTCACTCTATTAATGAACCGGTTTTTTATGTCGATGAAGCAGATATCGACCTGAATCCTAAAATTGGTGCGGATTGGATGCGTCGTCATCAACAAAAACGAATACCCACACCAGGGAAAAACGAAAAACACTATGTTGCCGGTGCACTTAATAGTCAGACGGGCAAGGTAATTTACACCACAGGGCTGAGTAAGGATTCAGACCTATTTATTCAACTACTGGAAAAGCTGAAACGGCATTACCGTCGGGCGAAGAAAATTATCCTGGTCCTTGATAATTACGTGATCCACAAAAGCCAAAAGACGCAGGTATGGCTCAAGAACAATCCAAAATTTGAGTTACTGTTTCAACCTGTTTACTCACCGTGGGTCAATCGGATTGAACTACTCTGGCGCTCAATGCACGAGATGGTCACCAGAAACCACCGATGTCGGGCGATGTGGGAATTATTGCAAAAGGTGAAGTATTTTTTAGATCATGTCAGCCCGTTTGCAATAGCAGCACAGAATAAATAGGTGGAGCACAATTAGGATCAGTTATTTAGGTCAGGATGCGTTATTGCAACCATTGCAGGCTGCTGCCAACGCCATCTCAAAAGAGTTGGGCGGTCATATTTAGTAAGATCATGTTGTATGCAAAGCGCCTTTGCAGATGAAAGGCGCTTTGTGATCAAACGTTAAGCCAGCAATCTCCGCGCTTTCTCCAGCACATTCTCATCACTGAAGCCAAACAGCTTGAACAACTGCTCCGCCGGGGCGGACTCCCCGAAGCTGGTCATGCCAATCACTTCGCCGTCGAGGCCGGTGTAGCGTTGCCAGTAATCGGCAATGCTCGCTTCAATCGCCAGACGGGCGCGGACTGCTTTCGGTAACACCTGTTCTCTGTACGCCGCCGGTTGCTTGTCAAAGCGCTCGGTGCAGGGCAGGGAGACGACGCGTACTTTCTTGCCTTCCGCACTCAGGGTGTTGGCTGCATTAACCGCTAATCCCACTTCCGAGCCGGTCGCCATGATGATGAGCTCCGGGGTGCCGTCACAATCCAGCAGGGTGTAGCCACCGCGTTCGATATCCTGAACTTGCTGGGTGGTCCTTGGCTGTTGGGTCAGGGCTTGTCTTGAGAAGATAAGGGCACTCGGGCCATTAGCTCGCTCAATCGCTGCTTTCCAGCTCACCGCACTTTCCACCTGGTCACATGGCCGCCAGGTTTCCATGTTCGGCGTCAGGCGCAGGCTGGCGAGCTGTTCCACCGGTTGGTGGGTCGGACCGTCTTCGCCGAGACCAATCGAGTCGTGGGTATATACAAAGATGGAGCGTTGCTTCATCAGCGCGGCCATACGCACCGCATTACGGGCATATTCCATAAACATCAGGAAAGTGCCGCCATAAGGAATGAAACCGCCGTGCAAGGTAATGCCATTCATGATGGCCGACATACCGAACTCACGTACCCCGTAGTGCAGGTAGTTGCCTTGAGGTACTTCAGCGCTGACATCCAGGGCGGAGGTGTGACGGGTCAGGTTGGACGGCGCCAAATCCGCGGAACCGCCGAGCAGCTCTGGCAGAATCTTCGCATATTCGTTCAATGCTTTTTGACTGGCCTGACGGGACGCAATGTTGGCTGGATTAGCCTGCAGGTCAGCGATATAGGCGTTAGCCTGTTCCGCCCAGTTTTGTGGCAGTTTGCCGGTGCTACGGCGCAGCAATTCTGCGGCGAGTTCCGGGTATTCCGCGCGGTAGGCACTGAAATGCTGCTGCCAGCTGGCCTGATGGTGCTGGCCCTGTTCTTTGGCATTCCATGCCTGATAGATATCTTGTGGAATTTCAAACGGTGCATGCGGCCAGTGCAGGAACTCACGCACCTTGGTGACTTCGTCTTTCCCCAGTGGTGCCCCATGACAGTCGTGACTGCCGGATTTATTCGGTGAACCGTAGCCGATAATGGTTTTGCAGCAAATCAGCGTTGGACGTTGGGTGTCAGTTTTCGCTTCACGAATGGCGGCATCTAATGCGCGCGGGTCGTGACCATCGACTGAATCCAGTACCTGCCAGCCGTACGCCCGGAAACGCGCCGGGGTATCATCGGTAAACCAACCATCGACATGACCATCAATCGAGATACCGTTGTCATCCCAGAACGCAATCAGCTTACCCAGCTCTAACGTACCCGCCAGTGAACACACTTCATGCGAAATCCCTTCCATCAAACAACCATCACCCATAAAGGCGTAGGTGTAATGGTCGACGATGTTATGGCCCGGTTTATTAAACTGCGCCGCTAAGGTTTTCTCTGCCAGTGCCATACCCACTGCATTGGCAATACCCTGACCTAACGGGCCGGTGGTGGTTTCGACGCCCGGTGCATAGCCGTATTCCGGGTGGCCCGGCGTCTTACTGTGCAGCTGACGGAATTGTTTTAACTCGGCCAGTGGCAGGTCATAACCGGTGAGATGCAACAGCGAATACAGCAGCATCGAGCCATGACCGTTAGAGAGCACAAAGCGGTCGCGGTTGATCCACTTCGGGTCAGTCGGGTTGTGTTTTAAATGGTGACGCCATAGTGTTTCAGCGATATCGGCCATACCCATCGGCGCACCGGGGTGGCCGGAGTTGGCTTGTTGCACGGCATCGACACTGAGCATACGCACGGCGTTAGCGAGGGTTTTTGCATCTAAACTCATTTAGAAAACTCCAGTTAGCAATCTAAGAAATTAGTTCAATCAAAAAATAGGAAGACAGGTTGGACTAGGGGCATGGGAACGGAAATAACACGAATTGCCAACGAGGAATGATATCCCTGTCGGATGACCCTCCGCGCCAGGGATGGCGCGGCGGAGTCCCCATGGATGGGTTCACGACGAGTCAGGAGACAGGGATATTGTTCCGAGCCACCTGGCACGCCGTTACAACCAATCACCCTATCCGAAATCAACTACGCCAACCGCGTCGCCAGTAACTGTTCTAACTTCACTTGGTCAACCGCAAAGTTACGAATACCTTCCGCCAGCTTCTCGGTCGCCATGGCATCCTCATTGTGCTGCCAGCGGAACTCGGCTTCACTCAGCGGAGTTGGACGTGGCAGACGCAAACCGTCATCGGCCAGCTGACGCACCAGCTCACCGGACTGCGCCTCCAGATCCTGCAGCAGATTCGGGCTGATGGTCAGGCGGTCACAACCCGCCAGCGCCAGCACCTCTTCCGCACTGCGGAAGCTCGCACCCATCACCACGGTGTTGTAGCCGTGCTGTTTGTAATACTGATAAATCGCTTTCACCGACTTCACGCCCGGGTCATTTTCGGCGGTGTAGCTTTGACCGGTTTTGGCCTTGTACCAATCCAGAATACGACCGACAAATGGCGAAATCAGATACGCACCGGCTTCGGCACAGGCGAGGGCCTGAGCGAATGAGAACAGCAGCGTCAGGTTGCAGTTAATGCCTTCTTTTTCCAGCTGTTCCGCGGCACGGATACCTTCCCAGGTCGAGGCGATTTTAATCAGCACACGCGAACGGGGAATACCCTGATACTCATACAAGCCAATCAGCTTGCGGGCTTTTTCGATGGTGGAGGCGGTATTAAAAGAGAGACGGGCATCGACTTCGGTGGAAATACGGCCGGGCACATGCTTTAACACTTCACAACCAATCGCCACAATCAGACGGTCGGCGGCTTCTTCGACCTGCACAGCCAAATCTGCAGAAAGGGCGCGCGCAGAGGTTACGATGCTATCCAGCAGCGACGCATACTCAGGCAAGGTTACGGCTTTGAGAATTAATGATGGGTTGGTGGTGGCATCTTCCGGTTTAAATGCTTTGATGGCGGGTAACTCGCCGGTGTCGGCAACCACAGTGGTAACGGCACGAAGTTGTTCTAATAGACTGCTCACATTAACTCCTTACACGATAGAAAATGGGCAGCCGTTCCGACTGCCGCAATCAGTGGCTTACCAGTATTTGTTGATTTCAGCTTTCAGTGCTTCAGCGGTCGCTCTGCCTGAGGCAGAGGCCAGTGCACGACCAGCGATAAATGTCTTGGCGCGGATGCCCTGGAACAGATGGATATCTTCCGGCACGATGCCACCGGTGATCGACATTTCCAGCCCTAACTCTGACAGTGCGCGCATACGGCTCAGGTCGTCCGGCGTCCAGTTCACGCCAGCCAATTCCGCATCGCGGGAGCGGTGGTAGATCGCTTGTTTGATGCCGAGATCCACCCATTTTTGCGCATCGGCCAGTGTCCAGTTGCCATACAGTTCAATCTGAATTTCACCGCCAAATTCATCCGCCACTTTTTTACACGCTTCAATCGTCGCGATGTGTGCCGCTGCTGAAACAGTGATCCAGTTTGAACCCGCTTCGAACGCCATTCGCGCCAGAATCGCGCCGCCATCGGTGGTTTTCATATCACAAACCAGAATATGGTTCGGATGACGTTTACGCAGGGTGCTGACTGCCGACATGCCTTCGGCAAATGCCAGAATGGTGCCGACTTCAATGACATCGACGAAGCTTTCTACGCTGTTAGCGATAGTCACTGCGCTGGCCAGATCGGTTGAATCCAAAGCGATTTGTAATAATGGTTTAGTCATGATTTTTAATTCCTTTAGTCATTGAATGTGGCGTGATCTGGCTTTTTCGGGTGTAGGCAACCAAACCACGGACATCCGTAGTAATTTCAATGAAAGTGTTTATTAATCAGTGATCGGTTTTAGCCGAGACAGGCTCAGGTTCGCTGTCCGTAATAGGCATTCGCCCCGTGCTTGCGGAAGTAATGCTTATCCGACAGCGCCTGCTGAATATGGATCTGGCTGTTGAGTGAGCGGGTTGAAAGCGCCATGGCGGCCACTTCTTCCAGCACGATGGCGTTATGTACTGCATCGACGCCGTTTTTACCCCAGCAGAAAGGGGCATGGCCGGTGATCAGGGCACCGGGAACGGCAGCCGGATCGAGATCGCGCTGCTGGAATAGCTCGACAATGACATTGCCGGTGTTTACTTCATATTCCGTGCTGATTTCGGCTTCCGTCAGCGGGCGGGTGCAGGGAATATCGCCGTAGAAATAATCGGCATGCGTGGTGCCTAACGCCGGAATATCCATCCCAGCTTGTGCCCAGATAGTGCCATTGCGGGAATGGGTGTGCACGATGCCACCGATGCCGGGGAATGCGCGGTAGAGCACCAGATGGGTGGCGGTATCGCTGGATGGATTCAGGCGGCCTTCGATGACGCGGCCATCCTCCAGACTGACTACGACGATGTCGTCCGCCGTCATGTGTTCATAGCTGACACCCGAAGGTTTGATGGCTATCACGCCGCGTTGACGATCAACCTGCGAGACATTGCCCCAGGTCAGGGTGACCAGACCATGGACTGGTAATTCTAAATTGGCTTCCAGAACCGCTTGTTTTAATTCTTGAAACATCACGAATCTCCTATTGCCGTTGTTTAACGGTCACCCTTTCAGGCGGCAGTCGCACACAATGCGGCGTCAATAACCTGAAACACATCTTCTTTGCTACGGCACTGACGTAATTTGTCCAGGTTAATGCCGGTATCACTGGTCGGATCATCCAGCACCTGCGTCACTTCCATCAAACCCTGCATATGTTGATCAGAAGAGCTGCCAGCCAGCGTCACCAGCACATCCACCGGCTCGCTTTCGCCTTCAAAGTAAACCGGGGTGGTCAGCGTCACCAGCGCAAATGCGGTGTGATTGACGCCATCTTCCGGACGGGCATGTGGCATCGCGAAATTGGGGGCAATCACGATATAAGGGCCATGTGCTTCGATACTGCTGATGATGGCCTTGTGATAGCTGGGTTCAACCGCACCGGATGCAATCAGCATATCGGTACCCAGTTTGATCGCTTCGCGCCAGTCAGTGGCGCTGGTTTGCAAGAGAATGGAATTGTTATCGATCAAAGATTGCTTGAAATTCATTTTGCCTCCTCAGCGGCCAGCCCGGCGGACTGGCCTCAATATTGATAATTACTGTGCAAAGTTGTTTTTAATCAGTCCCAGCAGCTCGTCGCCAAAAGAGTTCGGGTTCAGCATGTTCTGTACGCCGAGGACAAACTTGCCTTCGCCCGGATCCATTTCTCCGGATAAATGCTTGGAAGAAACGATGATATCGGTCGACTGAAGTTTTGATTTGTAATCCGACACTGCACAGGAATCCATGACATGCGGAATACCTTTTTGTTCCAGATATTTGCCAATCTTCATTTTCATCATCATGGATGAACCCTGACCGTTACCACAGACCGCGAGAATCCGGATGGCACGGCTGGTTACAGCAGATACAGCGTCATCAGAAACCGGTGTAGCCATTGGTACTGCCGCAATTGTTGGTGCGACCGCCGCAGCGGCTGCTTCAGCATCTTCTTCTGCACGCAATGTGCGTGATGCAAAGAACATGTAGACCCCGGCAGCAGCCAGCAACACGAAGAAGAAGTAAGAAGAGAATGACAAACCCTGCATGATAGGTGGGAAGATCAGTGCCCAGTCAGCCATCCCCATCCAGCCGTTGAAAGCAGTTCCCTGCTCAGCAAACAGATGGATCGCCCAGGCAGAACCGATGACTTCGATAATACCCATCACGAAACAGACCTTCATGACCGCTTTCCAGCCACCGAAATGGTTGGCAAACACACCAATGGTCGCGTTCGAGAAGAACATCGGGATAAAGCCAGGGATGATCATGATCGGTGCCTGCGCCAGTAACAGGGCGATCACCGCCAGGAACTGACCAATCGCACCCCACATGAAGCCAAACACCATGGCATTCGGTGAGTAAGCGTAGATGGCGGCACAGTCGATGGCTAACACGGCATTTGGAATCACGCGTTCAGAGATACCTTTGAAGGCTTCGGAGAGTTCAGCCACGAACATGCGCACCCCGGCCACAATCACCTGGATCGCCACGGCAAACTTGAGCCCGGTTTCCAGAATGTAGATCGACCAGTGGGTCGGGCCGGCCATTTTTTGCAGGTTTTCCAGACCGAAGGACAACAGAATGATGCCGAAGAACACGGTCATCACAATCGCGGTGGCGGTAATGCTGTCATGGAAGATATGCAGCCATTTCGGCAGTTTCAGGTTATCCACGCTGTCTTCTTTATTGCCCAGTTTCGGTGCAACTTTGGTGGCGATCCAGGCAGCAACCTGTTGCTGGTGACCAATCGAGAAGCCGGCTCCGCCCGTTACAGCCTGGGTCGGTTTGAACATGATGTTAGACGAGATACCCCAGTACAGCGCCATGATAATGGCGGAGTAGATGATGGTTTCCCACATGGAAGTACCCAGCACCAGATAGAACACGGCGACTAAACCGGCCTGCTGGAACATGATATGCCCGGTCAGCATGATGGTGCGGATCCCGGTATAGCGTCGGAACACAACCAGCAGAATATTCAGTCCCAGCGCCAGTAAAACGGCATAACCGACCCAGGAATATTTATCCCCCATGGTTTCCATGGTTGCCATCATGGTGGTGTACGGGTCGATAACGGAACCCACCAGATGGTGATACTCAGCGATTTTTTCAACGACGGGTTTAAAGCCTGCAACCAGTGTGGTGGAACCAACCTGAACCAGCATAAAGCCAACAATCGTTTTCGTTGTCCCTTTCAGAACGGTGGTGGTGTCGCGGCGTAGCAGCAGATAGCCAATGCAGGTAACGATACCGAGTAGCAGCGGCGCTTTGGTCATTACCTGGCTGTAAAAAATATAAAAAATGTTATACAGGGTTTCCATGATGATGCTCCGTTATATGGATTCACATGCTGATAGGACTGGTAACTCTTTCTGGTTCTGGTCGCACATCATGACCGACACAGCCTCATCACCACACGCCTGTTTCTGTTCGCCAAGTAACCTTAGCAATCATAGGGAATCATCAAAAGATTCTTTGTGATTTTATGTGAGCGATCTCTCGTTCATTTTGTTTATAAATTATTGCGTGATGATTATTTGAATCAAGGGCTCAGTACAGGTCTGTAGCTGTGGACCCTTATTCGGCAATAAAATAAAGCCTTATTATTCATTGTGTTGTCTTTTAGTTAATTAATGTGAGCAATAAATCTGCAAGCTGAATCACACAAAGGCACAAATAATCATTGATAATCACGAAAGCATTGATATAGTCATTTCATGTTCACAAGTAATCACGCGATGAGTACTTTCACGAAAAAGAAAGCGCATCATGATTGATTGTTTGTTCAGTCACCAGATGCAGACTCATTCATACATTGTTTTCGTATCAACAGGAGTTACCCAATGAGCAAGATTGATGAAATCACCCGCGAATCCTGGATCTTAAGTACCTTCCCAGAGTGGGGTACCTGGTTAAATGAAGAGATCGCACAGGAAAAAGTAGCACCCAATACTTTTGCTATGTGGTGGCTCGGTTGTACCGGTATCTGGTTGAAATCGGCGGGTAACACCAATATCTCGATCGATTTCTGGTGTGGCACCGGCAAACGCAGCCACGGTAATCCGCTGATGAATAAACAGCATCAGATGATGCGCATGGGTGGCGTGCGCAATCTGCAGCCGAACCTGCGTACTTCGCCGTTTGTGCTCGATCCTTTTGGAATCAAAGACATCGATGCGGTACTGGCGACGCATGATCATGCCGATCACATCGATATCAATGTTGCCGCGTCTGTGCTGCAGAATTGCGGCAAGCATGTGAAATTTATCGGCCCGCAGGCGTGTGTGGATCTGTGGACCAAATGGGGTGTGCCGGCAGAACGCTGCATCGTGGCGAAAGTGGGCGATGAAATTCCGGTGGGTGATATCACCATCAAAGTGCTGGATGCCTTCGACCGTACGGCACTGGTGACCTTGCCGCAAGGCACTTCTTCCCTGGATAAAGACATTCTGGATGGCATGGATCAGCGCGCCGTCAACTACCTGGTGCAAACCTCCGGTGGCAATCTTTACCACTCCGGCGACTCGCACTACTCCAACTACTACGCCAAACACGGCAACGACAATCAGATCGACGTGGCGCTGCTGTCGTATGGCGAAAACCCGCGTGGCGTGACTGACAAGATGACCTCGTCAGACATTCTGCGTGCCGGCGAATCACTGAAAACCAATGTGGTGATCCCGTTCCATCACGACATCTGGGCAAACTTCCAGAGCGATCCACGCGAAATCGAAGTGCTGTGGAACATGAAGAAAGAGCGGCTGAACTATGGCTTCCGCCCATTCTTCTGGCAGGTGGGCGGTAAATATACCTATCCGACCGATCAGGCCAAGCTGCATTACCAGCATCCGCGCGGATTTGATGACATCTTCATCGACGATCCGGAATTGCCGTACAAGTCTTTCCTGTAAGGAGAGGAATTGACGTTACACGGCGATACGTTGTGCCTGTTTCTGGTTCGCACCCAAAGAGGTTGGCCGCCTGTCGCCGTGTCGTCTTTTCTGCCGTAACAAACAATAAGGAGTGCCATCTTGTCATATCGTGTACTAGCGCTGGATTTGGATGGCACTACGCTGACCAGCGATTATCAGATTTTACCTGCGGTGCGCGACGCCATCCGTCGCTTGCCATCGCAAGTGATGGTGCTGCTGGTCACCGGTCGTCACCATACCGCCGCCCGCCCTTATCATCACGAATTAGGGCTGACCACGCCGGTAATCAGCTGTAACGGCACTTATATCTATGATTATCAAACTAATTCTGTCCTGACTGAAAATGCTATTCCGCACGACACCGCCCGGCAATTCCTGCAACTGGCACAACAGCATGAGCTAAATCTGGTGATGTATGTGACGGATCGCATGGCGCTGTCGGCCTCAAATCCGATTGCCTATATGTCAGTTCTGGAACGCTGGTCGGAGACCTTTCCGGCGACTATTCGTCCGGCGATTGCGCGCGTCTCTTCCTTCGAAGAGGAACTGGCGAACAGCGAGTATGTCTGGAAGTTTGTCGCGGAAGGCGACATCGAACGGATCACCGCCTTTGCTCAGCTGGACTGGGTGCAGGCGAATTTCACCGGTGAACAATCGTGGGTCAACCGTATCGATTTTTCCCGCCGTGGCAATACCAAAGGTGCCCGCCTGAGTGAGTTTCTCGCACAGCATCAAATTGACCCGGCACAGGTGATCGCGATCGGTGACAACCATAACGACATTTCCATGCTCAGGATGGCCGGTCTCGGCGTTGCCATGGCGAATGCCGAGGATGAAGTCAAAGCCGTCGCTGACCGCATCACCCAAGAAAGCAACAACGGACAGGGCATTCTGGATGTGTTGCAGGAATATTTTGGCGTCTAACTGATGGAGTCCCGCCATGCACAATTTTGATAAACCATTCCGTCTGGGCCTGTACGAAAAAGCATTGCCGAACAGCCTGGACTGGGAAGAAAAAATCCTGATGGCAAAGGAGCTTGGCTTTGATTTTATTGAAATTTCAGTCGACGAATCCGATGAGCGTTTGCAACGTTTAGACTGGAGTGATGACGAAATCTATCGCCTGCGCCATCTGTGCGAAAAATACGGTCTGCCGTTGCAATCCATGTGTCTGAGCGCACACCGCCGCTTTCCTTTTGGCTCAGAAGATCCGGCTATTCGTCAGCAGGCGCATGACATCATGGAAAAGGCCATTAATCTGGCATACAAGCTCGGTATCCGCTGCATTCAGCTCGCCGGTTACGATGTGTATTACGAGCCGCAAAGCCCGGCCACGCATCTGCGTTTTATCGAAGGGATGAAAACGGCCACCAAGATGGCGGAACGGGCCGGCGTCATGCTCGGTGTGGAAATTATGGATACCCCGTATCTGAATTCCCTGAGCAAATTCGAGGTGCTGAAAAAAGCGATCCCATCGCCTTATTTCATGGCCTATCCGGATGTCGGCAACATCACCGGCTGGAATTACGACACCTGTACTGAACTCAAACTCAGCAGCGAACACATCGTGCAAATTCACCTGAAAGATACCCGTAAAGTATCGTCTGACTGTAAAGGGCAGTTCCGGGATCTGGTTATCGGGGAAGGTCAGGTCGATTTCCCTGCCATTTTCCGCACCTTAGCTGAAATGCAATATAACGGTCCGATGGTGCTGGAAATGTGGGCACAGGATGAACACTGGGTGAACAATCTTCGCCTGGCAAAATCCCGTTTAGAAAGCATGAGTCAGGAAGCTGGCATGGCATTGGCGTGATCTGTGTCGCGCCTTTAGATGATGATATTTATTATCAACATGAGTATGATGTAATCATAATACTCATTAGTAATCATAAGTGAGCAGGCTATGACAGAAGCACAACGACATAATGCAATTATTGAGCTTCTTCAACAGAAGCGGCATATGACGGTCGCAGGACTGATCCAGGCCTTTGATATTTCTCCGGCAACGGCACGGCGCGATATCAATAAGCTCAATGAGTCCGGTCAATTGCGCAAGGTACGCAACGGGGCTGAGGCAGTCTCGGTGGCTAAAAATCACTGGTCGCCGATGGACAGCGAACAGAGTGTTAATCACGATGAGAAAACCCGGATTGCCATCGCCGCCGCAAAACTGTGCCAGCCCGGTCAGAGCATTGTCATTAACTGTGGTTCGACCGCATTTCTGCTTGGTCAGCATCTCTGCGGTATGGATGTGCAGGTGATTACCAACTATTTCCCGCTGGCCAGTTACCTGATTGAGCATCAGCATGAGAAGGTGCTGATTATTGGCGGTCAGTATCACCGCGATCAATCCATCATGCTGGGTCCGCAGGATGAGCTTTCCGGTATCTATACCGGCGACTGGATGTTTACCAGTGGTAAAGGCCTGACCGAAGATGGCCTGTATAAAATTGATATGCTGACGGCAATGGCGGAACAGAAGATGCTCGCTAATGTCGGTAAGCTGGTGGCATTAGTGGACAGCAGCAAGATTGGTCAGCGCGGCGGCGTGCTGTTCAGTAAAGCCGAACAGATGGATTACATCATCACCGGAAAGAATGCCGATCCGAAAGTGCTGGATGCCCTGCGCGCCAAAGGCTGCGAGATTATTCTGGTTTAATGCGCCGCGTCTCTTCATCTTCCCGCCAAATCTGACGGCTGTTTTTCATGGCAGCCGTTGGTTACATCAAGCTGTACCGGGCCCCGCATCGCAGTGTTTCTGCCGTACAGGCTTTATCGCTTTACGAAATTTTTTGAGAAAAGGTACGTCGATATTCGGATGGCGGCATTCCAAGCTGATGATTAAACTGCTGACGAAATGATAAGGGCGTACCAAATCCCGCATCATAGGCTATCTGCTCAATCGACAGATCGGTCGTTTCAAGTAACGCTTGAGCCCTCACAACACGCGCTGAATTGAGCCATTGAGTTACTGTTGTTCCTGTCGTTTCCTTGAAACGTCTGGTGAACGTTCTTCGACTCATATTTGCCACTTCCGCTAACAAGTCGAGTGATAAATTTTCAGATAAATTCTGACGAGCCCATTCCAAGACGTTGACGAGACGATCTCCGGTAGGTAACTGTGGAATAGGGCGTTCGATGTACTGTACTTGTCCGCCACTCCGGTGTGGCGGTGTCACCAGCAATCTGGCGATGCGGTTCGACACTTCTGCACCGTGTCGTTGTCTGACCAAATGTAAACAGCAATCGATCGCCGCAACAGTCCCGGCAGAAGTGATGATGTTCCCATCATCAACATAAAGTACATCAGGGCGAAAATGTGATAGTGGAAATCGCTGTGCAAAAATATCACGCGCCATCCAATGCGTTGTCGCCTCCCGGCCATCAAGCAGCCCGGCATCGCCGAGTACAAAGGCGCCAAGGCATAGCCCAACAATTAAGATCCCTTTTGCATGCGCTTTTTTTAATGCATCGATAATCTCAATGGGTGCTGGAGTATTCGGGTCGGGCCAGGCGGGAATAATAATGACATCCGCATCATCCATGGCATCAAGGCCATGGTTAACCTCAATGACAATGCCCTGATCACTACAGAGCCGCCCCGGATTTTGTGCACAGTATCGAACATCATAGGCCGGAAAGTCTGACGGTTTATAGACAACACCAAAGGCCATCGCAGGAATGGAAAGCTGAAAGAGGCTGACTCCTTCAAAGGCCAAAATGACGACACGAATTGCTGGCATTCAATTTATCCAATCACAGTTAGCGATTTCGCTACAGGCAAAATTTATCACAGCAAAAAGCCACCGCGAAGGTGGCTCATTGATTAGAATTTCAGAATTTCACCATCTTGAGGGATCGCGACATGGCTGTCGATCCGATTTGCATCCACAAATTGCTTCAACTCTTTACGCGACAGACTCATGTGATTGATGGCATCCATATGTACTGCAACCACCTTCGATTTTGGCATCAGCTTTGACGTTTTCAGAACATCGTTTTTACCCATGATAATTGAATTATCAAATCCGGAAATTCGGGCATATCCGGCATTCAGCACAATGATTTCTGGCTTGAATTGCTCCAGTGCCTGATCCACTTCAGGACGCCAAATGGTATCACCCGCTAAATATAAAGTTTTATGCTGAGGTGATTGGAATACCACGCCCATTGCTTCGCCAAGCAATTGAGCAATCATCGGCGTTGCATACATTTTATCAGTGCCATGCTGCCCACCGATCTTACTGAGCGTGACACCACCAAATACGGTATGACTATCGAGAATGCGAACATTCTTGAACCCTTGTTTGCGAATAATGTCTGCATCAGACTGATTCTGAGCAAATAGCGGCATGTTTTTAGGAATGAGTTTCTGTGCTGCATCATCCCAATGATCTAAGTGGGTATGCGTCACAATTACCGCATCCACACCGTTAAGAACATCATCTTCTGACATGGGGAGTTCAACTAACGGATTTCTCAATTCACTGCGATAGGTGTTTTCAAATCCTGGATACGTTCCTTTCTTTGACAGCATCGGGTCAATTAAAAACGTGGTATCGGCATAAGTGATTTTCACCGTCGCATTACGGATTTCTTGTAATTGCACCGCCGAATAATTTGTGCCGGTCATCGTTTTAACTGATTCAGCCGCAAATGAGTTTGCAGCAGTTAGATGGGTTGCGAATGCCATGAATACATAGGCCATTTTTCTGAGTTGCATCTTTGTCTCCGGTTTATTTCATATCGATGATGTTGGTTATTATGGAGACAATGCCTCGGGCCAGATATTGGCCTAATAGCCATTATTCGATGGTATTGGGTCATCTTTGATTGGTTGTAGTTCCGAACTCCCGCCAAATCTGACGGCTGTTTTTCATGGCAGCCGTTGGTTAGTGTCAGAGCAAAATCGCATCCGGAGTTTTGCATGTCACTTGCCGTTGTCTATAGCCGTGCCAGTCTGGGCATTGATGCCCCTTTAGTTTCTGTCGAAGTTCATCTCAGTAATGGTTTACCGGCGTTTAATATGGTCGGATTGCCGGAAGCGTCGGTGAAGGAATCGCGTGATCGGGTGCGCAGCGCGCTGATCAACGGCAATTTCGAGTTTCCCGCCAAACGCATCACCGTCAACCTGGCGCCGGCCGATTTACCAAAGGAGGGCGGTCGGTTCGATCTGGCGATTGCGCTGGGCATTCTGGCGGCTTCCGGGCAGATCCCGGATCAGTTACTGGCGGAGTATGAGTTTTTAGGTGAACTGGCATTAACCGGCGATGTGCGTTCGGTGTTAGGTGTGTTGCCGGCGGTATTGGCTGCCGGACGGGCCGGGCGCACACTGGTGGTACCGCGCATGAATGGCGCGGAAGCCAGCCTGATCCAGCAATACCGGGCATATCTGAGTGATTCCTTGCTGCAGGTTTGTGGCTGGCTGGCCGGAGAACAGGCGTTGCCGGTAGCCGAAAGTGTGGCCGGTGAAGCGGACTTAACGCCGGTGGCAGATCTGCAGGATGTGATTGGTCAGCAGACCGGAAAACGGGCGCTGGAGATTGCGGCCAGCGGGCAACATCATCTGCTGTTTATGGGGCCGCCGGGTACCGGGAAAAGTATGCTGGCGAGCCGTCTGCCCGGTATTTTGCCGGAAATGAGCGATGAAGAGGCGCAGCAAACCGCGGCCCTGCATTCGATTGGCGGTCTTAACCCCGGCAAGGTGAACTGGAAACTCCGGCCGTTCCGCTCACCGCATCACAGTGCTTCTTCCGTGGCGCTGGTGGGTGGCGGCAGTAAACCCCGTCCCGGCGAGATTTCGCTGGCACATAACGGGGTGTTGTTTATGGATGAACTCACGGAGTTTGAACGCAGAACACTGGATTCCCTGCGTGAGCCACTGGAGACCGGACATATCACCATCTCCCGCGCCGCCCGGCAGATGGAGTTTCCGTCGCGTTTTCAGCTGATTGCCGCGATGAATCCGAGCCCGTGCGGGCATCTGGATGACCAGCAGCGGGCCAGCCCCGAACAGGTGCTGCGTTATCTGGGCAAACTCTCCGGCCCGTTTCTCGATCGCTTTGATTTGACGGTGGAAATCCCGCTGTTGCCGAAAGGCAGTCTGAGCCAGAAAGCGGAACGCGGCGAAAGCAGCGCGGACATCCGGGCGCGGGTGATGGCAACCCGCGAGCGGCAGTTCGCCCGCAGCGGGAAACTGAATGCGATGCTGGAGAGCCGCGAGATTGAGCGGGATTGTGCTCTGCTCACCGAAGACGCGCAGTTTTTGGAAAATGCCATTCACAAGTTAGGTTTGTCGTTGCGGGCGTGGCACAAGCTGCTGAAGGTCTCACGCACCATTGCCGATATTGCCGGCGAGCCGCAGATCCAGCGCCAGCATCTGATCGAGGCATTGGGCTACCGGGCGATGGACCGGTTGTTTCAGCGGCTGAAAACACAGCGTTTCTGAGTCTCCCGGCTCAGATGCCGAGCCGGGAACACGGGGATCAGTCGAGGAAATCGCTGACTTCTTTTTTCTCATATTTGGCCAGGGTCAGCCAGGGGCGTGGCGTTGCGGCCTGCTTTGCGGGTTCAATCTGCATCTGGTAATGATGGAAACCATTTTTGGCTTTCTTCTCCAGCGACAGCGGGATCTGCAACGTGTCTGACCACAATAGCGTCAGTTCGGTTTCTTTGTTTTCCTGCTTATACCAGGTCGCACCGGCGGGAGCGGGTTTATCCAGCCGGGTCATTTTCTGCAGCGCGGCCGGTTTAAAGATGTGCGCATGCAGTGTCCAGTCCGGCACAAAATTGGCCTGTCCGTATTCACCCGGCGGGTAATACACAATCGCTTTATGGACCGGATCGACATAGTTCAGGGTCAGAGAGCCATCGGCATTATGGGTCAGCCATTGTGCCGATGTCTGATAATTGAAATGATCATGCGGCGCCTGCATTTCATTATGCTCATTGTGTTCTGCCTCGGTGCGGATGCCTGCCGGGATCAGCCGCTCACTCCAGATGGTCTGGCCATCCCGGATCCAGCGGTCCTGATAGCGCAGCGTCTTAACGACGCCTTCTTCCGTGGTTTCGGTGGTGGTGTAGTGAATAATGGCATCTACCGGTGGTAATTCACTGGCACTGCTTAGCATGGGGGCGCTCAGCAACCCCAGAAGAATAAAGATATGACGCATAATTTTTCCTTGCTCAGGGCGCGGGGGACAACACCGTTTCCGGTATTGTCCCCGCGTTATTCTGTTGTTGCGGATTAATAACCGGCGGCTGATTTAACTAATGAGAAGACCGCGGTATTTTCCATCGTGCCTTTGAAGCTGTTGGCACCGGCACCATTGGCAAACAGCATCACGTCGCCGCCGCCATGGGTTTCAGAGGATAAACGGATGCCGGCTTCCTGCAGATAATCATCCGCCTGTACCTGCTCGCTGGTCAGATCAGGGCGGGTTGCCTGACGGTTGCTGCCGTTACCGAATACCAGCGTGGTATAAGGACGACCATCGACATCGGTCGCCTGATTGCCATCTTTATCCGCCACCAGACCCAGGATCGGGTTTCCTTTCGCAGAGTAACCATTCATGGTCATGGTGTGGTCATGGTCAGCGGTAACCACAATCAGCGTATCGGTAAGATCGACTTTCGCCAGCGCGGTTTTGACCGCCTCATCCAGCGCCACGGTATCTTCCAGCGCACGTTTGGCATTGGTGCCGTGCAGTGCGTGGTCGATACGGCCACCTTCCACCATCAGGAAATAACCCTTGTCATTTTTCGACAGGATATCGATCGCTTTCGCGGTCATTTCGGCCAGCGAAGGTTGTGTATTGGTGCTGTCGGCGACACGATCCAGCTCATACGCCAGATGTGAGGTTTTACTGAACAAACCCAGTACCTTGCTGGTCTGGCTGCTGTCTATGGTCTGCAGGGCGGTTTTATCCGTGACATAGCTATAACCGTGAGTCTGCAGTTCAGCCGTCAGATCACGGCCATCGGCACGGCCTTTGGTATTGGTGGCAGAATACGGCGTCCAGTGATTGGCACCGCCACCCATCAGCACATCAACGCCATCACCGAGTGCACTGTTAAAGCCTGCACCGCCGGGAACGGCCTGCGTGGCGATCTCATATTGTGTATCACGGTGGCAGATGTGGGCGAATGTCGCCGCCGGTGTGGCATGCGTCAGTTCGGTGGTGGTTACCGAGCCGGTGCCTTTGCCCTGCGCCTTGGCCAGCTCCAGCAGGGTAGTGGCTGCCGTTCCGTTCTCGGTCGTGCAGTTATTCAGGGTTTTATTGCCGTTACTGTCTTTGCCCGGTGCCACTGCCGTGGTGTCCGCGCTCATCGAGATGACTTCATTGTTCATCTTGACGCCGGTCATATACGCCGCCATGGACGGCGCGGAGTCGGTGGTCTGGGCATCATTGGAATACGTTTTCAGACGGGCGGTATAGGGCAGATTTTGCATCTGCAGATTACCCTCTTCGCCATATTTGTAGATGCGGGCGGCCGTCAGTGTGGTCGGGCCCATACCATCACCAAGAAAGAAAATAACGTTTTTGGCCGGAGCGGCATACGTCAGAGAGCTGGTTAACGCCGCAGCGATCGCACAGCTTAGTAATAATGGTTTCAGCATGATTTTCTCCTGGATATCTGATTACAAGCCGGCGATGGTTTTGACTTTGCTGAACACCGCGGTGTTTTCGATCACACCATGGAAATCATCAGCACCCATGCCCATGGCGCCGAGGAAGACATCGGTGCCGCCATGGGTTTCGCTGCCCGGTTCCCCGACCTCAACCACGACTTCCTGACGGTAATCATCGGCAGAAACGGTCTCATCGGTCAGCTCCGGCACCGTGTTACGGGCACCGTCTGCACGATTGGAACCATTACCGAACCCAATGATGGAGTAAGGTGCGCCATCGGCATCACGGCTTGCTTCGCCGGCGGTGGTACCAGAATAGTTTTTCACCAGGCCCAGTACACCCGGCTGACTGTCGGTGGTTTTGCCGGTACGTTGCGCATAACCGTTCAGAACCAGCGTGTGATCATGATCGGCGGTCACCACAATCAGCGTGTTTTTCAGTTCCGGATCGATGGTTTTCATCTTGGTGATGGCGGCGGCAATGGCATTATCAAACGCCACGGTATCCTGCAGTGCCCGTTTGGCATTGGTGTCATGCAGGGCGTGGTCGATGCGGCCACCTTCCACCATCAGGAAGAAACCATTTTTGTTGTTACTGAGCACATCAATGGCTTTTTCGGTCATCTCGGTCAGTGACGGCTCGGTTGAGCTGCTGTCTTGCTGACGATCCAGATCATAGGAAAGATGGCTGTTGTTGAATAAACCAATCAGCTTTTTGCTGTTATCGGCCGCGGCCATGTCGGTTTTGGTGCCGGCGTAGGTGTAGCCCTTGGCCTGCAGTTCGGTGATCAGGTCGCGTCCGTCACTGCGTCCGCCACTCAGATTGGTGGCAGAGAAGAATTGTCTGCGGCCACCGCCGAGAATGACATCGAGGCCGTCTGCCAGTTTGCTGTTGAAGCCGGCACCGCCAGGTACCAGTTGTGTCGCGATGTCGTTTTCCAGATCGCGGTTACAGATATGCGCGAAGGTTGCCGCCGGAGTGGCATGCGTGACGCGGGTGCTGGTGACGACGCCGGTGCCCCAGCTTTTGGCTTTGGCCAGTTCCAGCAGGGTGGTGGCAGCGCTGCCTTTGCTGGTGCTGCAATCGTCTTCCTGCGTCGCTTCGGCATTCATGGAAATAACGCCATTATTGCTTTTGACGCCGGTCATATAGGCCGACATGGAGGGCGCAGAATCGGTGACTTGCGAATCGTTGGAGTAGGTTTTGATAAAGGCGCTTTCCGGCAGCGTGTCGATCGTGGTGGTGCCATCTTCGCCCACCGAATAAATGCGGGACGCCGTTAACGTGGTAATTCCCATGCCATCGCCGAGAAAGAACAGGACATGCTTGGGTGTGGTTACTTCGGTGGTCGTGTCATTGGAGCTGCTATCGCTGTTGCAACCGGTAATAAAACAACCGGCAGTCAGAAATGCAGCCAGATAAGTCATTCTATTCATCGTTATAAGCCCGTTATGAAGATGTATCGGGAAAGTAACTACTTCTGATGACGGTTTGGTTTCAGATTTATGAGGTTTTAGCGAAGGCGTATATTTTTTAATCGGTCGGGATGTCTGAAACTGCGGGTTTATTTGCTTTGTATCACTTCCATTTTCCGGCTGATGGCGTTATAACCGCGGCGTTATAACTACCGGAGTGTGACGTGAATCCCGTTTTAACCAGTATGCTGTTACTGATGTGCAGTAACGTATTTATGACCTTCGCCTGGTATGGTCATCTGAAAGACATGAGCAGCAAGCCGTGGATCATCGCGGCCATCGTGAGCTGGGGCATTGCGCTGTTTGAATATATGCTGCAGGTGCCGGCGAACCGCATCGGCCATACCGCACTGAGTGTCGGTCAGCTGAAAATCATGCAGGAAGTGATCGCACTGGGTATTTTCGTACCATTTTCCGTGTTTTATCTGAAAGAAGAGATCAAGCTCGACTATCTCTGGGCTGCACTCTGCATGCTGGGCGCCGTGTTCTTTATCTTCCGTGAAAAGATCATGGCGGCGATCTGATTATCTCAGCTGTCGGCTTAGCTCCCTGATTTTACGGCGCGCGCTATGCACGGCCGCGCCGGCGTAACGGGCCGCCAGATAGGTTTCCGTGATTTGTCGCATGATGTCACCGGCCGGATGTCCGGCTTGTTGCAGACGCTGCAATAACGCCGATGGCGTTTCTCCCGACTCCCGGCTGATGCCCTGTTTTTCCAGCCGACGACAGGCCTGCAGGTAGGCCTGCAGCAGCGGATCGGTTTTTGCCCGGTTTCTCGCCAGCCAGTTGATCCCCAGCGCCAGCCCGATCACCATAATCATGCCACCGATCATGGCGAAGACCCGTCCCCACAGGCGGCTGCCAAACAGTGCCTGCAGCAGTTTTTCCTGCGACTGGTTGTTGTAGTTCAGTACCCAGGAAGTCCAGCGATAATCGATATCGGCCAGGAAGGCATGCAGTTCAGCAATCAGCAGCAGGTGCCGGTAACTGGCGAGGCTGAACGGATCGCGCAGCCGGGTTTCTCCGGCCGGCAGGATCTCATCAATACTGCGACTGGCCCGCTCGGGTGCCACCATCAGCGTCGGATCAAAACGCTGCCAGCGGTTATCCAGCCAGACTTCCGTCCAGGCATGTGCATCAAACTGATACAGGCTCAGATAGTTGCCTTGTGCGTGATATTCCCCGCCCAGATAACCGGTCACCATGCGGGCCGGAATACCCGCCGCCCGCAGCAGGAAGGTAAAGCTGCTGGCAAAATGGGCACAGAAGCCGCGGCGGCTGCCGAACAGGAAGTCATCGATCTGGTCATTGCCCTGCAGCAGGGGCGGTTCCAGCGTGTAACTGAAGCCATGGCCGGCAAAATAGTGCATCGCGGCTTGGGCAAAATCACGGTCGTCACGATGTTGCAGGCGCAGCTCGGTCGCGAGCAGATGTGTCTGCGGGTTGAGACTGGCGGGTAACTGCAGGTTAATTTGTCGCTGGTGGTTCGTTAAGGCGGTTTGCGCTGCGGTCTGCGGGAAATAGGTCAGCGGAAACAGCTGTTTTTGCTGTAAGGGCTTTGCGGCATACAGCGTCATGGCTGGCGTCAGCAAGACTTCCTCAGATTCAGGCCGCGAGAAATCCAGACTATACAGCCAGTGCTGTTGCGTAGGTTCGGCGATAATACGGTAGGTCGTGGCCGGACCCGTCCAGTTGATCCGGTTTTTCAGCGGGCTGGACGCGGTAAACGGGTTGGCCTGCCGTTGCTGCCACTGCTGCTGTACGGGATGAACCCGCCAGGTTTTGCCATCAAATTCTTCATGCACCAGTGCCCGCCAGTAACGTTCGGTCGGCGCCGGCAGTGTGCCGTCAAAGCTGGCGCGGAATGCCAGCGCACTGGAGCGGGAGAGCCGGGCGATATCGCCGGGAGTCACTTCGTCATTCAGGCCGGTAGTGGCACTTTTGATGTCCGGCAGCCGCCACAACGGCCCGGCATGCGGGATCAGCAGGAATAACAGCGCCATCAGAGGCAGACTCTGCAGCAGCAGACGCAACCCCAGCTGCCACTGTGCGCGGTAACTGTTGGTCTGATAAATCGACACCAGCGCAATACCGTTAATGGCGGCAACCAGCAGCAGATAGAGCGTGAATGCCAGCCCCTGATGATAGATAAATGCCAGCGCGGTCAGAAAATAGAGCGATAGCACATGCAGGCTCAGATGCCGGCGGCTGCTAAATTCGAGAAACTTCAGCGTACAGCCCAGCACCAGCAGATTAAACATCGCCGGCAGAAAACCCTCACCGCGCCAGAGGTAGGCAATAAATCCCATACCGAGCAGTGCCAGCCCGTTTTTCAGCAGGGCAGCTGGTGGCTTCAGGCGGTTGCGGGCAATGGCGTAACGCCAGCCGATGGTGAGCAACGCGCAGCCATAAATTGCCGGATGCAGTTCACTGTACAGCGGCAGTACCATCAGCAGATAGCTCAGACTGAGCCAGTTCAGGGTTTGTGGCCCGAGGGTGACCGACAGGTTTTCAGTTGTTTTCATAGAGTGCCAGCGCCGTCAGACAAGCCGTTTGATGCATACTGCCTTCGCCCGGCGGAATACTCTGCTGACCGAGCAGTAAACCGTAGCGGACGCCCTGCTGTTCCAGCGTCTGTACCTGGTAGCAGAGCCGGGAAAGCCGTTCTTCCAGCGTCGTGCCGGAGGTTTTATGCAGTTCCAGCCAGCACTGGGCGGGGAGCGGAGTCATAAATTCCTTGCTGACCATGCCACGTCCCTGCGCGACCTGTTTCCAGGCTATCTGACTGAGCGATTCGCCCGGACGATAGGGGCGGACGCCCTGCATTTCATCCATCCCGGCGGTCTGATGCGGTGATGCCGTAGCATCCGAATCAGCCGACAGCTGTTCATCCGACTGTAGCTGAACATCACACAGCAGGGGTTGCGGATAGACCAGACCGGTTTGCCGCAGATCGAGCTGGCTCCAGCATTCCAGCAGACCGAGCGGCCAGTGGCTGGAGATGCGCAGCCGTCCCGGCCGCAACCAGCCACGCTGCGAGGTGACAAAGGTAACCCCCGCCTGTTCGCGGTTTTGCAGCTCCGGCAGATGTTCACCCAGACCGCCCGCGGCACTGAGTTGCAGATCGTAGCGGGGGCGGTCGGTCTGCAGTTGTACGGCAAAACGCAGCGATTGTCCGGCATACCCGGTGGGTGAGGTCACCGCTTCGGCGATCAGGCCGTTTAAATTCTGATGACAGTGAAAAATGGAGATCACAAACAGACTGAACAGCAGATAAGCCAGAGCCAGCACCAGATTATTTTCATAGTTGGAGCCGAGCAGAAAAATGGCCGCGGTCAGGCAGAGATAGATCCAGCCGGTGCGGCTGGGAAAGATAAACAGATTATGCCGATCGAGACGTACCTGACTGGCCGGTGGTATCCGTCTATCCAGCCAGTCGGCTATCCGCTGCTGCCACCGCTGCCGCAGTTTCTGCAGAGGATTCATCGTACCGGATCCACCCGTTCCAGCAGTGCGCGGCTGAAGCTATTACGGTTGCCCATCGCACTGCTGTAGCCGTTGCGCAGCCGGTGTTCCGCGACCGGGGCAAAAATCGCCTGAATGTCATCCGGCAACAGATAATCCCGTCCGGCCATATAAGCCCAGACCCTGGCGGCACTGAGCAGTGCCTGACTGGCGCGCGGCGACAGGGCGTGCGGCGTGATAGCACCATAGCGACTTTCATGCACCAGACTGAGCAGATAATCCAGTGCGGCATCGGCGACCTTGACCTGCGTGGCCTGCCGCTGCATCAGCTGCAAATGCTGGCTGTCCAGCAGGGGGGCAACCGTCACGGTACCGGTTTGCAGCAACATGCGCTTTTCGGTGGCTTTATCCGGATAACCCAGTTCGATGCGCATCAGGAAACGATCGAGCTGCGATTCCGGTAACGGATAAGTACCGGCTTGATCCTGCGGGTTTTGCGTGGCAATCACGAAGAACGGTTCCGGCAGTGCCCGGGTTTCGCCGTCGATACTGACCTGCCGCTCGGCCATCGCTTCCAGCAGGGCACTCTGCGTGCGCGGGCTGCCGCGGTTGATCTCGTCGGCCAGCAGCACCTGGGTAAACACCGGGCCGGGGTGGAAGACGAACTCTTTCTGTTGTTCAAACACCGAGACCCCGAGCAGATCGGCCGGCAGCATGTCCGAGGTAAACTGTACCCGCTGATAGTCCAGCCCCATTACGGTCGCCAGTGCGTGCGCCAGCGTGGTTTTCCCCATGCCGGGCAAATCTTCAATCAGCAGATGCCCTTTGGCCAGCAGGCAGCAGACGGCCAGCCGGATCTCCTCTTCCTTGCCCAGAATCACCCGGTTCAGTTCAGTTAAAATCGCTTGAATACGCTGTTGCACAAAATACTCCATTAACGGGCAATGACCGGCTGCTTGTAAGTATAGGGGCCGGTTCAGTAAGCATATAGAGGGATTGGTTTTGGCTCAAATGAAGATAATTTTTTGCGCGGCAGGTGATGACAACCGGCTGACGCTGAAGTTATTGCATTTAAAGCGGACAAAAAGCGGTTTTACCCTTCTCCTGTGCCGATCTTGCAGCGATAATCCACGCCTTAGGACTGATGCTGTCGGGTCAGTGGTGTTAAACCTCATTATTCAGAAACAATTATGCTGTCATTCCTTCCTGGTTTTATCTTGTTGCCGCTCAGTATCGCGCTGGTGATCCTGAATACGGCGCTGGTCTCATTTTTGATTGGCATACAAGCATTGCTGAAACTGCTGATCCCGGTTGCGGTGATTAATCATTATCTGACCCGTGGCTGCAACTTCATCATGTACGGCTGGTTGTGCGGCAACGCGCTGATGTTACGGCTGGTCAATAAAGTTGAATGGGAAGTGCATGACTCGACCAACCTGAACCGTCAGGGCTGGCATATGGTGATCTGCAATCATCAGAGCTGGGCGGATATCGTGCTGGTCGGTGATATTTTCCGGAAGCGTTTACCGGTACCGAAATTTTTCCTGAAACACGATTTGCTGTATGTGCCGTTTGTCGGTCTGGCTTGCTGGGGGCTGGATATGCCGTTTATGCGCCGTTATACCCGCCAGCAGTTGCTGAAAAACCCGGAGTTACGGGGCAAGGATGTCGCCACCGCCCGTGAGGCCTGTGCCAAGTTCCGCACGATCCCGACCACGGTGATCAACTTTGTTGAAGGCAGCCGTTTTACCCCGGCAAAGCGCGAAGAGACCAAATCGCCGTATCAGCATTTGCTGACCCCGAAACCTGCCGGTCTGGCGATGGCCATCAATGCGCTGGGCGAACAGTTTGAGAAGATCGTCAACGTGACACTGGCCTATCCGGATAATCAGGAACGACCATTTTATGACATGCTGACCGGCCGTCTGACCCGGGTTCAGGTATGGATTGAAGAGATCCCGGTGACCGCAGTGCAGCGTGGTGATTACCTGAAGGACAAGCCGTTCAAACGCGGTTTCCAGCAGTGGCTGACCGGTGTCTGGCAGCGCAAAGATCAGCAGTTAAATGAGCGCTGAGCGCTCATTCCCGGCTTATTCCGCCAGTAGTTTTTCCATCCAGCGCTGAGCGATCAGCGCCTGTTCACCGGTTACCAGCGGCGTGGTCTGATTGGCGACGCAGTCCAGATAATGTTCCACCATCGGCACAAAACCACGCAGTTCCAGAATGGTTTGCCAGCTGCCGGCGGTGGTGACGCAAATCTTGCCATCCCTTTCTTCTTCCATCCGGTTCAGATCGCGCACGCGCATCACCGCACCGTGGGTGATCACTTCCAGCGTTTCCGCCTGTGTCCCGGCGTCACGGTGCATCGCGGTGGTGATCAGTTTATTGTCGTGGCGGAAAACATGCCCGGCGAAGATCAGTTCATCCAGCGTGGTTTTGTTGATTTGTGCGGTCTGCAGCGACAGCTCGCCATCACACAGCCACAGCACGGTATCGAGCAGATGCAGATAATCATCATACATGGTGAAACGCAGCGGGTTACTGATGCCGTGAATGCGGTGTTTTTCAAAACGGACGGCCGCCGCACAAGGCATCTGTGCTTTGACGGTCTGGTAAAACGGGGCAAAACGGCGGTTAAAACCAACCATCAGCGTGCGTTGCTGTTTTTCCGCCAGTGCCACCAGCGCTTCGGCCTGATCCAGCGTCTCGGCTAACGGTTTGTCGATATAAACGTGCAGGCCTTTGCGCAGCAGATGTTCGGCAATCTCATAGTGGGCAGCGGTGGTGCTGTGCACGAAGGCGACATCGCAGTTCGCGGCCAGTTCATCCAGCGAAAAGAAGGAAACAATGCGGTATTGCTGACACAGCAGGCAGTTTTTTTCCTGATTGGGGGTGTAAGCACCCATCAGTTCCCAGTGTTTTGCCTGGGACAAAATCGGCAGATAGACTTTTTGCGCGATGCCGCCCAAGCCGACAATACCTACCCGTAGTTTACGCATGCTGTCTCCCTGTTCTGCTGAGAAAACAACATGGTAGTGTTACAGGTAACAGAGAAGCAAGACCGGATATTGGGTACAACCAGATCGGTTTGCTTTTCTGTTACCGGTAAGACATTTTTTCTTAACGCGCCAGCCAGCCGCCATCGACGGCAATGGTGTAGCCGTTGATGTAATCGGAAGCTTGGGAAGCCAGGAACACGATCGGCCCCATCAGATCTTCCGGCGTGCCCCAGCGGTTGGCTGGAATACGACCGAGGATCTCATTGCTGCGGCCTTCATCGGCACGCAGTGCCGCGGTGTTGTTGGTCGCCATGTAGCCCGGGGCGATCGCATTCACGTTGATGCCTTCTTTCGCCCATTCGTTAGCCATCAGACGGGTAATCCCCATCACGCCGCTCTTGGAGGCGGTGTAAGACGGCACACGGATACCGCCCTGATAAGAGAGCATCGAGGCGATGTTGATGATCTTGCCGCCGTTACCCTGCGCGATGAACTGTTTGGCGACGGTCTGTGACATGAAGAACACGCTCTTCACGTTAATGTTCATCACATCATCCCAGTCTTTTTCGCTGAATTTGAGCGCGTCTTCACGGCGGATGATGCCGGCGTTATTCACCAGAATATCCACGTGCCCAAAGGTCGTTACCGCCTGATCAATCAGCTGCGGCAGTTCGTCAATTTTGCTGACATCCGCTTTCAGGCTGAGGAATTTACGTCCCAGCGCTTCCACTTTGGCGATGGTATCCGCCGGTTCCACGATGTTGATACCGACGATATCGCAGCCTGCCTGGGCCAGACCAACTGCCATACCCTGACCTAAGCCCGTGTCACAACCGGTAACGATGGCCACTTTGCCGTTCAGATCGAATGAATTCAGGATCATGATATTTCTCCACTTAACAGTCCGTACTGCCCGTTATCGTTGGCGTCGGCTAAGGCGTTGGCCGGCAATACGGATAAAACAGTTTTGGTGGCCACAGCGTCAGTCCGGGCGACCGGGAATTGGGTTAGCGAATATCGCGGATCGCGATATGGTCCATGTCATCAAACACCTGGTTTTCACCGACCATACCCCAGATGAAGGTATAGCGGCGGGTGCCGACGCCACAGTGGATCGACCAGCTTGGTGACAAGACAGCCTGCTCGTTATGCACCAGCAGATGACGGGTTTCCTGCGGTTCACCCATGAAATGGAACACGGTGTCGTTTTCGGTCATATCGAAGTAGAAGTAGACTTCCATGCGGCGCTCATGGGTATGGCAGGGCATGGAGTTCCACATATTGCCTTCTTCCAGACGGGTCAGGCCCATCACCAGCTGACAGGTCGGCAGTACGTCCGGCACCAGATATTTATTGATGGTGCGGCGGTTACCGGTAGCGTTATCGCCCAGCGTAACGGGTCTGGCTTCGGCCTGTGTCACTTTGCGGGTCGGATAAGTGGTATGTGCCGGGGCACAGTTCAGATAAAACTTGGCCGGATGCGCGGCATCGGTGCTGGCAAAACTGACTTCCTGATTGCCCATGCCGATATACAGCGCTTCCTGATTGCCGATCTCATAGGCCTGGCCGGAAACGGTCACCACACCGGCGCCACCGACGTTGATCAGGCCCAGTTCACGCCGTTCCAGCAGATAAGCCACACCGACCTGCTTGCCCAGCTCCGGGCTTAACACCACGGTCTGCTCCACCGGCATTACGCCACCGACAATGATGCGGTCGATATGGCTGTAGGTCAGGGTGATATCGTTGGCGATGAACAGATTTTCAATCAGGAACTCTTTGCGCAACCCGGCTGTATCAAATTGTTTGGCGTGGTCGGGGTGAATGTTATGACGCACTTGCATAATGAGACCTCTTCAATAGGTATAGGCAAACCCGAATGAAGAGACTATCTATCAGGCCGAAGTAACGAGACCTGCCTGATGAGATAGCCTCTCAGGGCGCCGTTATTCACGGCATGAAGAGATAATAGACAGATCAAAACAATCAATCAATAAAAATAAAACAGTGTTTCATTAATATTGTGAAGTGACGCAGGCTGTGTAAAAACTGTCACCGTATTACGGCAGGAAATACAAAAATAAACGGCCACGCCTGCCGGAGCAGGGTGGCCGTGATATTGACATAATTGAGGGGCTGATTATGCCAGAGCTGCCATCGCTTCTTTCGCCAGCTGACCGATCTTGTCCCACTGTTTGTTATCAATCAGATCAGCCGGCACCATCCAGGTGCCACCGCAGGCAACCACGGTTTTCAGGCCCAGATAGGTTTTAATGTTTTCCGGCGTCACGCCGCCGGTGGGCATAAATTTCACCGGATAGACCGCAGACATGGCTTTCAGCATGTTCACGCCGCCTGACGGTTCTGCCGGGAAGAACTTCAGCATGCTGAGACCCATTTCCATGGCCTGTTCCACCAGACTCGGGTTATTCACGCCTGGCACAATCGCGACACCGCGTTGCTGGCAGTAACGGACGGTGGTCGGATTAAAGCCAGGACTGACGATGAAATCCACACCCGCTTCGATCGCTTCATCAACCTGCGCGGTAGTCAGCACGGTGCCGGCACCGATCAGCATATCCGGGAAGGCAGCACGCATACGGCGGATGGCTTCGGCAGCAGCCGGCGTACGGAAAGTAATTTCGGCACTTGGCATGCCGTTTTCAACTAATACACGACCCAGATCAACCGCATCGTCCGCATTTTTAATCGCAATAACCGGAATGATTTTCAGCGCCTGCAGACGTTCAACTAAAGTAGACATAATTTCTCCTGAGAATAATTTAATTAAAGGGATGATGACGGCATAACGTCAGCAGGGATAATCGCGCCACGATACTGGATCACGGTACCGGCTAAGCGGTGGCCCTGCATGGCTGATTCGGTGACACTGCCCTGTTGCAGGCGACGCGCCAGATAACCGGCGCCGAAAGAATCACCTGCTGCCGTGGTATCCACCACATTGCTGATTTTCTGCGCGGCCACTTCTTCCTGCACACCGTTCTTGCTGACAATCACGCAAGGCTGGGAACCGCGTTTGATGACGATTTCACCGACACCCAGGGCTAACGTGCGTTCGATAACCTCTGCCAGCGGACGTTCACCCCAGAGGTCATCTTCATCATCCAGTGTCAGGAAGGCGATATCGGTCAGTGCCAGCATCTGCTGATAGCAGGCCTGCGTTTCTTCCCGGCTTTGCCACAGACGTGGACGGTAGTTGTTATCAAACACCACACGACCACCCTGCGCACGGAAGGTGGCCAGAAAATCAAACAGACGCTGACGGCTGGCCGGACTCAAAATCGCCAAACTGATGCCGCTCAGGTAAATCACATCCATCTTCATGAGCTGTGCCAGGACAGCATCAGTTTGCTCGGTTTCAAGCCAGTATTTCGCGGCCGCGTCGCTGCGCCAGTAAGAGAAACTGCGCTCGCCGTGACTGTCGGTGTCAATGAAATACAGACCCGGCATTTTGTTCGCCAGACGTTGTACCAGAGAGGTATCAACCCCTTCCTGTTGCCAGGTATCGATCATGCTCTGACTGAAATTGTCGGTGCCCAGTGCACTGACGTAATGCACTTTGCCGCAATCAGCAGGTAACTGCCGGGCCAGATAGACCGCAGTATTGAGTGTGTCGCCGCCAAAGCCCTGACGAATGTCATTGTTCTGACGTTGTAGTTCCACCATGCATTCACCAATGATGGCAATGTTCAGAGTATCCATGGATGTCTCTCATGTTGTGTTTAAAAAACAAGCATAGCTTATCTAATCAAACTGGCGTGTCAAACAGAATAAAACAATGTTTTAATTTTATGGGTTGCGGTTCAAAAAATTAGTAACATGCTGTTGTAATAATTGTGAACAATGGTTAAATATTGCCCTCAGTGCGGGAGTTACTGATTTGCACCGGCATCCGGCTTTGCATAAGATGTCGCCGCAACAGTTTCTAATAATCATGACAGAGGTAGCAGTGAACGATTTTTCCAAACAGCAGGATTCTGTTTCATCGGTTCTCAAAGTGTTCGGCATTCTGCAGGCACTGGGTGATGAACATGAGATCGGTGTCACTGAGTTATCTCAGCGCGTGATGATGTCGAAGAGTACGGTTTACCGTTTTTTGCAGACCATGAAATCACTCGGCTATGTCCGGCAGGAAGGGGAGAACGATAAATATTCCCTGACGCTGAAGCTGTTTGATCTCGGTGCCAAGGCATTGCAGCATGTGGACTTGATCCGTATCGCTGACCAGCAGATGCGTATCCTGTCCAAAGAGACCCGCGAGACCATCCATCTGGGCACGATGGAAGAGGAAAGCATCGTCTATCTGCACAAGATTGATTCGCTGTATAACCTGCGCATGTATTCCCGTGTCGGCCGCCGTAACCCGCTGTACAGCACCGCGATTGGTAAAGTGCTGCTGGCCTGGCTGGATGAACGCGAAGTGCGTGAAATTCTGGCACCGGTAACGTTTGACCGTAAAACCGTGCATACACTGGCTGATGTGGATGCCTTGTTACGTGAACTGGCGGATGTGCGCGAGCACGGCTTCAGTGAAGATCGTGAAGAACAGGAAGAGGGGCTGCGCTGCGTGGGTGTGCCGGTGTATGACCGTTTCGGCCATGTCATTGCTGGCCTGAGTATCTCGTTCCCGACTATCCGTTTTGATGACAATCAGCTGACCCATTACGTGGCGATCCTGCATCAGGCGGCGGCCAATATTTCGCAGCAGCTCGGTCTGGCGCGTTATCCTTTCCCGTCGGTTTAAACAGCTTTCTCTGCGCCTGTCACTCCCCGGCAGGCGTATCTTTTCCTCTCCGTAATACTCCTTTTGCTGATTGAATCCCGTCTGTCTGCAGATGCGTTGTCATTCGTATATCAGTAATTCAATTCCGCCTTCAATAAAATTAAAACAATGTTTCATTTTGTGAGTTACGTCATTTCATAAATCTTTTGACATCGGTAAAGTGCACACATTCACTGAACGCAGGAGTGTAAAAAATGATTTTTGGTAATACGGAATCTCTGTCACAGGCATTACTGCCTGCCGCATTGCAACATCTGTTAAGCCGTCCGGAACTGAGCCTGGAAGCATTGCGTGCCCAAGCCGATGGGTTGTATGAACTGGAAGGCAAGCAACTGTTTTACATGCTGTCGACCAATGACACCAAACCGGCAGCAGAAATGCGTAGCGAGTTCCATCAGCAGTATCTGGATATTCAGCTGGTGCTGGACGGCGTTGAAGGCATGGCTGTTGGCCCGCGCTTAGTCAATCCGGAACAGTATGCAGCGACCAAACCTGATCTCTATTTCACGAACGATCTGACAGCAGAAAATCAAATGAACCTGAAAGCAGGTGATTTTGTGGTGTTTTATCCGGGTGAAGTCCATCGTCCACTGTGCTGCGTCGGCGCTCCGGCCCCGGTCCGCAAGGCGGTATTTAAAGTGGATAAAACCTGGCTGGCACAATCAACCTGGCTGTAAAAGTTTTGGGTTAATACGTGGCCGAACTGGACCTGTTGTCCATGCCGGCAAAGCTGGTGGTTTTCGCGAATGACCTGCCGTTGATCGTGAAAATTTCCGCAGTACAGGCACAGACGTGCTTGTACTGACTGCAATGTGATGTCTGCCGCTGGCAGCATCCGACGGAGAATTTCAGTTATGAAGATCAAAGCAACGATAGACCGCATTCCTGGCGGATTGATGTTAGTTCCATTGCTGTTAGGCGCCATTCTGCACACGGCCGCACCGGGTACGGCAGAATATTTCGGGTCATTCACGAAAGGCATTATCACCGGCACGTTACCGATTTTATCGGTATGGTTTTTCTGTATCGGCGCTTCCATTGATTTGCGGGCAACCGGTACGGTATTGCGTAAATCCGGCACGCTGGTGCTGACTAAAATCGCGGTAGCCTGGGTGGTGGCGCTGATCGCGGCGCAATTGCTGCCGGAATACGGTATTGAAGTCGGCATGCTGGCGGGCCTGTCCACGCTGGCACTGGTTTCGGCGATGGATATGACCAATGGCGGTCTGTATGCCAGCCTGATGAATCAGTATGGTTCAAAAGAAGAGTCCGGTGCCTTCGTGCTGATGTCGGTCGAATCCGGCCCGCTGATGACCATGGTGATCCTGGGTTCCGCCGGTCTGGCTTCCTTCCAGCCACATCATTTTGTAGGTGCGGTGCTGCCATTCCTGATTGGTTTTGCGCTGGGTAACCTGGATCATGACCTGCGTGAGTTCTTCAGCCGTGCCACTCAAACCCTGATCCCGTTCTTCGGTTTCGCACTGGGTAACACCATTAATCTGGGTGTGATTCTGGATACCGGTCTGCTCGGTATTGCGATGGGTCTGCTGGTGATTGTGGTTACCGGTATTCCGCTGATTATTGCTGACCGTTTGATCGGTGGCGGTAACGGTACCGCGGGTCTGGCGGCGTCCTCTACGGCAGGTGCGGCGGTCGCGAACCCGGTTATTATCGCGCAGATGAACCCGGCGTTTGCCAAGATTGCACCGGCGGCCACGGCACTGGTTGCTACCTGCGTCATCGTGACTTCTATTCTGGTACCGATCCTGACGGCGATGTATGCCAAACGTATGGGAAATCCGATGCCAGCTCAGCACGGTGCGTCAGCAGGAAAAGAAAAAATGGCGCCGGAAATGCACTGATTCCAGTTCACCCCCCAAGATGTGTGCGTCATATTTAGCCGGTCATTAGACCGGCTTTTTTACGATTACAGGTTTTGCGCTCAGATACTATTCATCATCAGAAGAGTCAGGCAATGGTGGCGGTGGTGTGGTCGGGATAGTCGGTTCCTGACAGCGTTCCGGTGCCATCGCACAAGGGTCGATAGGCTGGCAATCCGAAGATGGATCGCAGTCCAGCGGAACCGGATCAGCCGCCAGCGCCATCGATGGCCAGTAAACGGATGCGAGGGCAATTAGCAGCAAACGGGGTAAGTGGCGTTTCATTTGTCTCTCCTGACTTGGGCACTGAAATCCTGCTCAGCACGTGCAGTAAGGCAAGCCTAACGTCTGTCCTGCACCAACGCAAGGCAGACGTCAGTCAGCTCAGGAGGATGTGACTGGTGGCACATTGATGCTCACATGCTAGAGTTTCGGGTAGCGTGTGAGAGGTACCGGGCCCTGTTCGCTTACCCAGATCGTATCTTCCACCCGCACCCCGAAGGTTTCGCGATAGATGCCGCAGTTACCGATACCGAGGACCATACCTGCCATAACCTGTTCGACCTTCTGCTCACCGTGGATTACGGCATGACCACCGGGAATTGGCGCCTCTTCGTGTTCGATACCGACACCGTGGAACACCGGCCGCAGAAACTTGCCGGCATATCCGTCATGTTCCAGCGACGTGGCCATCGCACCGTCAATGCCCAGCAGCACCGCACCGGAGATTGCGGCCGCAATTCCCCGTTCCTGCGCTTCCACGTAGGCTCGCAGTGCACTCGCCGCATCTGCCGCTACGGGTTCGATGAGAAAAGTCCGGCACATATCCGCAGAGTAACCCTGCACCATAGGCGCAAGATGAACCTGAACCACATCACCGGCGGCGATAATCTTCGGGGTGGCAGGCCCATGCGCCATGGCGGAACGCCATCCTGATGCAACATAGGTCACCGACGCCCAGCCCTCGGCACCAGCCTTGCGCATCGCCAGTTCGGCTTCGCCGGCAATCTCGCTCTCGCTTACGCCGGGCCGCAGTGCACGCGCAGCAGCGGCCATTCCGGCGTCCGCAACCAGCGCTGCCGCCTTCAGACACTTGATTTCCTCCGGATCCTTGATCATGCGCAGCTGCGAGATAATGGGTGTTGCCGGTACGACACGGGCCTGAGGCAGAATATGTGCAACAAAGACTTCGTAGAGTGCGGCGTCGAAGAAGTTCTTCTCAATCGCTATTGTTGCCTGCGTGAGACCAAGTTCCTGCAACACATCGCGAAAACCGTGGAACATCTCTGCTTCGTTTTGAAATGCGCGAATGTCGGTAGCCGCAGAGGAACGGCGAACACTCGTTATATCGCACGCCGGCACGGCAACGACGCAACGCTGCGTACGCGTGAGCAGGGCAAGGGCACAAGGCCGGCCATCACCGGTAAAATAGGCGAGGTTGGCTGGTTTCATCAGGAACAGCGCATCGACGCCGTCCCGCTCCATTAAGGCTGCCGCGCGATTCCAGCGGGCTTTGTAATCGAAAGTTGAATTGCTCATAACGTATGCCTTCTCACTAGCCTGACGTATGCACTAATCATAGATGACAAGCCGGTGGTCACGGCGGGAATGTTCACTGAAGCAGCACTGGTCTGTCGTCATTCTGAAATTCTCTTCTGCAATAAAACAGCCGGTGTATGATGGGAAAATAACGAATCTGTGCCTATTCATCCAAACTTTGTCCGGATACCCGAGTGAACGACAAAAACATTCAGTTTTACACGGACAATGCGCATTCGCTGATTGCCCAATATGATCAGGTTCATTTCGAATCAGTTCATAAAGACTGGTTAAGCCATATTCCGGCGCAGGGGATGGTGCTGGATGTTGGTGCCGGTTCCGGCCGGGATGCCAGATACTTGTCTGACAAAGGATTAAGTGTTGTTGCGGTGGAACCCGCCGAGAAATTACTGGACGCAGCGAAAGCAAATTCGGCAAACCACAATATTCATTGGCTGCATGACGCGCTGCCTGAACTGAACCGGGTCTTTGCACTGCAGGTGAAATTTGATCTGATCTTGCTCAGTGCCGTCTGGATGCATATCGCGCCATCCAGCCGGGAACGCACCTTTCGCAAATTAAGCTCCCTGTTGAAACCAAACGGGAAAATGGTCATTTCATTACGGCATGGCGAGTGTCGTGATGAACGAACCATGCATCCGGTATCCGCCGCCGAGCTGGCGCAGTACGCCAGTCAGTTTGGTTTGACCTGCCAGTTACTGACACAACACCGACAGCCTGATCAGCTTGGCCGAAGCGAAGTCAGCTGGGAAACGGTCTTGCTGACACTACCGGATGATGGCACCGGTGCCTTCCCGCTCATCCGCAATATCGTGGTGAATGACAGCAAAGCCTCCACCTATAAGCTCGCGCTATTAAGAACGTTATTGCGAATTGCAGACGGGCATCCCGGCGCGGTCATTGAACAAACAGAGCAGCATGTCTGCCTGCCGCTGGGTCTGGTCGCCCTGTACTGGCTGAAATTGTATAAGCCGTTGGTTGATCAGTACGACATGCAGCAGAACAGCAGCAATACCAAAGGGCTTGGCTTCATTAAACCCGCGGGCTGGTTACAACTGACCTCGTTCGCTAATAATGATTTCTATATCGGCGCCAATTACCAGCAGGCATCGATCGCGTCCGCCGTCCGTCAGACACTGAAAGATATCGCCCGTACCATCAGGGATATGCCAGCGAAATACACCACATTACCGGGAACGTATGATGCCGTTTTTCATGTGGATATCCCCCGTACCATCAAGGAGATGCCGGCGAGATACACCACATCGCCGGGCATGTCTGATGCGGTTTTTAACGTGGATATCGCGCAACGCCAGTCAGTAACGGACGGATTGATACTGGATTTCGATTTTCTGCAATCGCTCGGCAACTTCTATGTGCCGAAACATATCTGGGATGCGTTGACCCGGTACAGTGTCTGGATCGAACCGGCGCTGATCAATGAATGGGCATCACTGATGGCGGGTTATGGTAAAAACAGGGAACGGCAATTTTCAAAACTCGATTACCTGAATGCATTAACGTGGGACGACCCGCAAAGAACGACAGCACGAGTCAGAACCAGAGTGAATAGCCTGCTTGCCCAGGAAGCGGTTAGTTGTTGCTGGAGCGGCAAACCGCTGCGAACGATGGATTACGCCATCGACCACGCATTTCCGTTCGCCCGTTGGCCAAACAATGACTTATGGAACCTGCTGCCGGCCAGAACCACCATCAATTCGCAGAAATCCGACAGACTGCCAAGCCGTATACGGCTCTCAAAATCGAAGGAGTTGATTCTGCACTGGTGGCAACAGGCATGGGATGACAATAAAACCGAGTTTTTCACACAAGCTGCATTCGCACTGCCCAGCATTCAGCCGCATAGTGAAAACTATGACGATGTCTTTGAGGCCATGTCACTGCAGCGCGATCGGATCAAGGATTTCCAGCAGTTGGAAGATTGGGGGTGATTTTCTTTCATGTGATACGAA
The DNA here is from genome assembly GCF_000023065.1 of Tolumonas auensis DSM 9187. Classification (NCBI taxonomy): domain Bacteria; kingdom Pseudomonadati; phylum Pseudomonadota; class Gammaproteobacteria; order Aeromonadales; family Aeromonadaceae; genus Tolumonas; species Tolumonas auensis. Next base: position 3,329,218 of record NC_012691.1, on the reverse strand, counting down.
AACAGCCACGGATGATAGACTGAAGAAAACGGCTAAAGGGATTTAAGCGGGTATTCTATGTTTGATAGTTTTTATGCGATGTTTATAGCGCTAGCGCTTTCATTTTTCCCTGTGGCTGTAGCTATCTGGATTATTACTTTTATTAAAAAACAACAGCGCAGAAATCGGGTTAGCCCTCTCACTGCCAATTTGTTACGTCCGTATGGGTACACGCTTCAGGAAAGTATCCATGACTTGCGACTTGAGTTATTCGGCAAAATTACAGAGATATTAATGACAGGGTTAATGTTGCCCTTGCTCTTATTAATACAGGCTTATTTCTTTAATATCAAATTATCTCTAACTACATGGATAATAACAGGAATCATCGGTCTCGTTGCATTCGGATTTCAGATCAGGAAGATACTGAAGATAGTAAAAACAATGCAGCAGAATAAATTAGGCTATTCGTGCGAGATGGCTGTAGGGCAAGAATTAGAAGCGTTGGTTCGTCCTGCCAATCATCCATACCGGCTGTATCATGATATTCCGTTCGAAAACTACAATATTGACCATCTGGTTGTTGGTCCTAACGGTGTTTTTGTTGTTGAAACAAAAGGCCGCTCAAAACATATCATTGAAGGTTCAAAACACTTCAAAGTAATTGTTGAGAATGACTCACTTATATTTCCGACTCACACGGAAAAAGAACCCATTGAGCAGGTTCGACGCAACGTTCTGTCAGTCAAAAAATGGCTGCAAAGCGCAACGGGTATGGATATTCCGGTTGCCGGAATACTTGTGCTGCCTGGATGGTTTGTAGATCTGAAGCAGAGAGCTGTTGACCCTTATATTCTGAGTGGGTCTGCATTGCCGAAAGTATTTCCTAAGCTTTTTGCCGGGGCTCTGGAGCTAGGGCAAATCAACGCTATTGCCTATCAGGTTGAGCAAAGGGTTAGAGACATTAAGAAAGATTAGTTAGTCAGATGCCGCCATTATCATGGCTTCATTAGAATCACCACAACGATTACAAAAACAATAATTGTCTGTAGTAGTGATTCAAATCCAACCGCTATTTGAATCACTATGTGAGCAGAATAAGTTGATTATTCTACTCACTACGAGATGCAGTTCTGTAGATCTGGGAGCAGGCGGGATGGCTCTTGAAGATCTCCATTCGGATGTACTGTCGCAAACCCGGTTGCCAGTGCCTCAAACCAGAGTCCGGACACCGACCATCAATAACACAAATGCCAGTGATGTCTGTAATAAACGGCTGGAAAGTTTGGTGGCCAGCAGGCTGCCAATGACGACAGCAGGCAAGGAGCCGATCAGCAGATTTAATAGCATGTGCACGTCGACCATACCGGTGAAGGCATAACCGATACCGGCCACTAATGCGAGTGGAATAGCGTGCACGATATCAGAGGCGACCAGCGTGTGCGGTTGCATCCGGCGCGGGTAGAGGTACATCAGCAACACACTGCCTAATGCCCCGGCACCCACCGAGGTCAGCGCAACGCACAGTCCCAACAGACCGCCGGCAAATACCGTGGTTTTTGGTTTGATCGCTTCCGGTTGTACTTCTGTATTGCCAGCTTGTGGACGGATCCGTTTCAGCAGCAGAGGAGAGAAAATCAGTCCAACGGCAGTCAGTACAATCAGAAACCCGATGGCTTCGGTTAACCAGCTCACTTTCTGAAATTTCATGCCGAAATGGATCAGCGCCACCGTAATGATGGCAACCGGTAAGCTGCCAGACCACAAATGTTTCACGATTTGCCAGTCAATTTTGCCCGATTTATGGTGGGCTTTTGCCGCCACTAATTTGGTGATGGAAGCAAACCATAAGTCGGTGGCAACTGCGGTCACAGGGGATACATTAAAGAACAGCAATAAAATCGGTGTCATCATGGCACCACCGCCAACACCGGTCAGACCAACGACGAAGCCAGTTAACGCGCCTGCCAAGATATATGATACGTCGATCATGACCCATCCTTAAGACATCTGCCGGGAAACGTATTTCCAGTAGCGGTGAAGTGAATGGGTGCATCCTAAATGAAAAGTCGCCGATATTTATTTGCTGATTTGTGTTAAGTATTTCCACTTTTGATATATGCAAAATACCTAATTAAGTTGCGGGTAAAATGGCACCTGAATGCAGGCCGCTGATCCCGCGAAAATCTCGCCGTTACTCCGTTGGTTTCAGATCTCTGTGCTCCGGTGCAGTGTTCGTATGAACACCGTGTCGCCATAGCTTTACGCCGGTCACCCAGAACGGGTGCCACACCAGATTGTGCAGTTTCATATAGCGTTCGTTATCTTTCGGGGAGACGCCAAATTCCAGCGCTTCCGGCTTTGCCCCGGTGAGGTAAAGCGTACCGAACAGCCAGTCCCAGAGTGAGAGATTGGTGCCGAAATTCCGGTTGAAATGAGCCGGGTTGCGGCTGTGGTGGATCTGATGTTGTGCCGGACTGTTAATCACCCGCTCGATGACCGGGCCAAATGACAGCCAGATATGGGTGTGGCGCAAATTGGCGGCCAGCGCATTGAAAATAAAGGCCAGATAGCCGACGCCAAACAGTGTGTAATTGCTGACTTTATCGCCGCAAAACCAGAAGATCACACCGCCATACAGCGCAAAGCAAAACCCTTTCAGCAGGTTCTCGCAGAGCTTTTCAAAAAAATGGATCCGGCTGGCGGTCGGGGGCACCATCACGGTCGCACTGTGGTGGACTTTGTGGAATTCCCAGAGCCAGCGGCTGTGAAAGGCACGGTGTAACCAGTAATGCGCAAAATCGCTCACCAGAAACGCACCCAAGCCATACAACAACATGATGCCCATGTTATCCCCGATGCGGGGACGGGCCGCCCATACCTGGTTCAGAAATGCAGTCACATCGCCCTGTTTCAGCAGCACCGGATCCAGCCAGCTCATCACCGGCACAATAAAGGCAAGATGCAGTAACGCCCGGACAAAGTAATAAGCGTAATCAACCAGGGCGGAACGATGCAGCCACACTTTCCTGCCACCGAGAAACACCCCAAAGTTGTTCGCCTGACTGTAACCAAGATGACGCTGACGGCGGTACAACAGGAATGCAATCAATAACGATATACACAGGAAGGGAAGACCTAAACGCCCGTTAAAGTCAAAAAGACCGAAAAAGGTATTAATCAGGGGAGACAGGAGATAGACAGAAATAAAGTCCGGAACAGTTTCGGGCATTCTTAAGAGCACACATTTAAGACGGGAATCGCATCATATATTAATCAATCTTAACACTTCAATCACAATTGATAATGAGACTTGATTCTACTGAAGCCAATTTCATTGTGCTTCATAGTGGAACCTCACATCCATTACCGTACTATTTAGTACTGTAATTTCCAGTACGTTAGCCAGGAGTGATATGCTGATTTATTAGGCTATTTTCCTTATCTCACGAATCGTAGTTGTAGCATTCAAACCAGCCTTTCTGATCTAGTTTCCCGCACAAATGAATGGACAAATTGGAGGTCTTTTTCGCTTCCTTTATGCTTTTTTCCAGATTATCGACCTGAGTTTCTTCTGTCTCTCCGTTTTCAGAAAAGACAAAAGAACGTGAGCCTGAAATGGGGCTGGTGGAGACAATCAAATCCAGATGTTTCGTTTCCTGATTGGAATAAAGCAATCGGTAAACGCCTGCTTCTTCCATCTGTTGCTGGACTTCGTGACAGAATTTCTGATTTTCCGGCATCAACTCAATGCATGAACCATCAACGATGACATCAATTGTTATCTTGTCATTCACGCTATTCAGATAGTGAAGTATTGCTATGTATTCAGCTCTGAACTGAGCTGGTTTGTTAGCTATCCAAAGGTAAGCCACACATAAAACAGCAATCACAAGAGCAAGTTTTCGTTTCATTATTTTTTACTCAAAAAGAGAGTTGTTGTCGACTAAATGAGCTCTTTGGTTTACATTTTATATATAAAGTTAAAATTTATAAACTAATGGCGGGAGGTCGGTATGATTGGTGAACGTCTGTTACGTGCTCGCGCTGCTGCTGGCCTGTCAATGAAGGCCTTGGGTGATCTAGTTGGTGTTAGTGCCAACATGATAAAAAAATATGAACACAATCAGAATATGCCCAGCTCAGGGGTGATGATTAAACTGGCAAAAGTATTGTCTGTTCGCAGCGAGTATTTTTTCCGTCCTGTAAAGGTTGAATTAGCAGGCGTTGAATTTCGCAAACGAGCTAACACCCCGGCATCGGTCTTGAAAAAGTTGGAAGCAGATGTGCTTGATCAGGCTGAGCGTTGGCAGGAACTAGCTAATTTGTGGCCAACATTTCCTGTGCCTAAATTTTCTGTTCCACAAAATTTACCGGGGAAAATAACCTCGTTAGATGAAATAGAAACGTTTGCTAACCAAGTTCGTTCTGCTTGGGATTTAGGCGGAAAACCGGTTCTTGATCTTATTGACGTGCTCGAATCGCAAGGCATATTGGTTATCATTACTCAGGTTGATGAAAGTGCAAAATTTGATGGTTTACAGGCTACAGTTGCTGATCAGCCAGTTATAGTTTTATCTGCCAATTGGCCTGGTGACCGTCAGCGATTCACACTTGCACATGAATTAGGGCACCTGCTGTTGCACGGGCGTTTATCTGCTGAACTGAATGAGGAGAAAGCGTGCAATCGTTTTGCTGGTAGTTTTCTATTACCTGCCAACGCAATTCGCCAACAGTTGGGGATCACGCGTCATACTATTGAGTTTCGTGAATTATTTTTTCTTAAGCATGAGTTTGGTTTGAGTATGCGGGCATGTTTGTATCGTGCTTGTGATCTTGGAATTATTACGGAATCTATACACAAATTACTTTCAATGCAGTTTTCATATCGAGGATGGCGAAAATGTGAGCCAGGTCGTGTTTATCCTCAAGAGGAAACACGGTTGTTTCAACAGCTTATATATCGTGGATTAGGCGAGAACATACTGAGCGAGTCAAAAGCTGCCGAGTTGTTAGGGATATCCTTAATGACCTTCCATCGTCAACGGAAGTTGGAGTTAGTGGATGCAGCTATTAATCAGTGATGCCAATATTTTAATTGATTTGGAAGAGGGCGAATTACTGAATGTTTTTTTCCGACTTCCTTATCAGTTCAAGGTGCCTGATATTTTATTCGTAGAAGAACTGGAAGAACAACATTCCCACTTGATTGAAATGGGACTCCAACTGGGTGAACTCTCTGAAAAAACGATGATGTATGCTTTTCAATTAAATCAACGGGTGAACGGGCCCAGTATGAACGATTGTTTTGCATTAGCATTGGCCAGACAAGAGGCGTGTCCAATATTAACAGGGGATGAAGCTCTTAGAGTGCTTGCAAAAAGAGAAGCTGTTGTTGTTATGGGTACGATCTGGGTCGTGGAACAACTGATATTACACAATATCATCACGGTTGCTATAGCAAGAGAAGCATATGAGAAAATGCGGTCTAATGGACGGCGTTTACCTTGGCACCTGGCATTTAGTCGACTTGAACATCAAGATTGAACGATTTTTTCTTTAATACGTTTCCTTTTGGGCTTTTGTGCTGATCTCTTCCGGCTGAAGTTAATTCATCATCTTGGCCGGCTTATCCTGTAATCACCTGTAATATCTGCGGTTAATGCATAGGTCCAATGGAAGCTAGAATGAGTTGATTCATTCATTGAGGACAACCTATGCCATTAGTAGCCAGAGCCAGCGATTCTCATGCTTGCCCACAGAAAGGACACTCCGTAAATACCATATCATCCGGTTCTGATGATGTATTCATTAATGGATTGCCCGTGGCAAGAGAGGGTGATTCAACAAGTTGCGGTGCAACAATAGTAACGGGAAGTTCTACTGTATTTATAAACGGAAAGCCTGCTGCTTTATTTGGTGCTGCTACGTCACATGGCGGAGTAATTATCAGCGGTTCAGGTAATGTGCTGATTGGTGATTCGTATTCACCTGACTTCAGCAGTGTTGAATCATTCAACTCATACAATCAACATTTTCAATTTGTCGATGCGAATGGTAAACCGGTCTCAGTTTTTACTTACCTGATAGAAACTCCGGAGGGAATGGTATCGGGGGATGTTTGTGAATTCGGTAAGACGCAGCTTGTACATACCAGCACAGAATCAGATATCTCTTTAAAAAGAGTGGTTCAACATACTGTGGGGATTAGAGAATGACGCTTTACACAGTAAAAACAACTCATAAGAGTGATACAACCCCAGTCAAAGTAGTAGTTGATCCCGTACATGTCGATGATATACCTGCTGCGATGGACAAAATGAAGTGGAATACAGCAGCCAAATTGATGAGGCATTGGTTTTCGATAAAGCCTGCGTTTGTTATAACTGACGATATTCGGTCTGGAAATATTGATCCGTTAAAGCTTAAATCTAACCAATATAATGATGACATAGTTAAGATTGATTGGCTGCTTTCTCATAGAACGTGGCAAGCTGCAGATGTCTTAGTTCATCATACATGGCGTTCTGAAAAGGGCATAAGTAGATTAAGAGATCTGCTTGCTAAGGCGGGATGGCATAAAGGTAAATCAACTCCAACTTATCTCGGTTCCCCTGCATTTACAGCTAGAGAATGCGATGCGTACTGTCAGGTAAATCTGAGAACGGCAGGAACAAAATTCGATCTGATTGATGGGCTGTTTGGTGCTATAGGTAATGGCACGCTCAAAATTGCAGTTATAGGCAAGGCTTTTAACGATAAAGGTAGAGATCTTTTTCATGTTGAAAAGACGGGGATTTATTTAAGAGATACTTATGACTTTACAGGAGACGATGAGATTCTTGGGGTTTGGAGTAAAGATAAAGTCTTGGGTAAGTTAGAAACAGTTGCATATATGACCGACCCTATAGAGTCTGATTTTGAAGGATATGTTACCGTTTATAATCGCGACTTTAGGCGATGGCAAAAAGTACATAATTCCGGTGGTGACTTCGTTGTGTACTCAGATATCAAATGGCGGTCCCAAAAGGACTTATATGTCGAGTTATAAGAAACCAGTTCAATCCATCATGATGGTCTGCGCTGTGGTCGTTGCGGTTTATGTAGCTTGGCTCATATATATAAACCCAGAACGTTACACCCACAGTTATTCATTTAACAGTACGAGCCCTGACGGACGGTTTGAAGTAAGGTTTTATAACGTTAATGATGTGCCATTGGGTTGGCTTATTATGCCTGATGCCCAATTTATAAGGGTGTATGAGAAGAGCGGAAAGTTGATTTATCAAAGCTCAGTTCGATCAGCAACAGAAAATGGAATGCCCATTGTCTGGCCTGACGAGCACATCGGTAATGTTAAAATATTTGTTGATGATGATGTGATTTCTCTACCGGACAACAGGTAATTTCTTTGCAGAGATAGGAAACTTGTAGGGGCTGAAGTATGGGCTGATACAAAAACAAAAAAGCCCGCTTATTCAGCGGGCTTCTTCATGGTATTTGGCGGAGAGATAGGGATTCGAACCCTAGAAGGGCTACAAACCCTTGCCGGTTTTCAAGACCGGTGCATTTAACCACTCTGCCATCTCTCCGTGGTTGCGCACATCATACGGGGTTATTTATTTTCCGTAAAGCATCAATGAATTGATTGCTTATTCCTTGAGCAAAATAGGGGATTTAGCGGCATAAATCATGATGTTATTCATATTTTTTGCGCAAAAGTATCGCCATGTTGTCACAAATGCACTTTAGCCTGAGAGGGTGACGGTTAACAAATAACCGGTATTCAGGAGGATGTCATGGCTCATTCATCAGAAACAGTCGCTGAGTTGCCGGCAATAACGGCTGATCCTGCCAGTCAGCTGGTCTCGTCGTCCGGCAGTCTGTTCCGCAAGAAGCGTTTTTATAATCACCACACGCCTCAGGCCATGACGGTGCCCGGGCTATTCCGTCTGCTGGGGCGTTATCTGTTTGCGCGTCCGGCGGTGCCTGCGCCGATCGGGCCGGTGCCGGTACCGGTACATGCGCTGACGGCCTCGCAGCTGCTGGTGCCATCGGTGGATACGCTTTACCGGCTGGGCCACTCCACTTTATTGTTAAAACTGAACGGTGAGTTCTGGCTGACAGATCCGGTGTTTGCCAAGCGTGCGTCGCCATTGCAGTGGATTGGGCCGAAGCGCTTTCATGAGCCGCCGTTAATGCCGGAACAGTTACCCGCCCTGAAAGGCATCATCATCTCGCATAACCATTATGATCATCTGGATGAAATGAGCATCAAGGCTCTGGCCTCGCGCTGTGAACAGTTTTATGTACCGCAGGGTGTCGGCCGGAAACTGCAGCAGTGGGGTGTGGCTGCGGAAAATATTACGGAATTTGACTGGTGGCAGTCGGTACAGGTTGGTGGCACGCAACTGGTGGCAACGCCGGCACGGCATTTTTCCGGACGTGGTTTGTTTGATACCGATCGCTCGCTGTGGTGTTCATGGGTGATCCGTTCACCGGCCTTAAGCGTGTTTTTCAGTGGCGATACCGGCTATTTCGATGGTTTTAAGCAGATCGGTGAGGCGTATGGTCCGTTTGATATCACCTGCATCGAAACCGGCGCGTATGATCGCGACTGGCCGGATGTGCATATGCTGCCGGAACAATCGCTGCAGGCACATCTGGATTTAAACGGCTGTTATATGCTGCCCATTCACAACGGTACCTTTGATCTGGCCTTGCATGACTGGTTCGAGCCGTTTGAACGCATTACGGCGCTGGCCGCGGCACAGCAGGTGCCATTACTGATGCCGCAGATCGGCGAACCGGTGCAGTTGTCCGTACCGCAGTACTGGTACCCGTGGTGGCGTCAGCACGAATCTGAGCTGGTCGGTATCATAGAAGCGATGGGTACCGATTAAGAGAGACGAATCCCCTCCGGAAAGAGGGGAATGCAAAAGTATTTAATCCAGCGAGGCAAACAGCTCGTCAATTTGCTGTTCGGAAAAAATCCGGATGCCGTGCGCTCTTAGCAGGTGACTGGTCATGCCTTCGCCGGCGATTTTTTTACCGCGGAAATGGCCGTCATAAATGTTGGTGCTGCCACAGGACGGGCTGCTTTCTTTCAGCAGGGCATATTTGATTTTCTGCTGCTGACACAGTGCCAGCGCCTGTTCGGCACCTTTCAGGAAGGGGGCGGTGACGTCTTTGCCTTCGCCGGTCATGACGCGGCCATCCTGCTGCAGTTCAGCGGCCGGTCGCGGCGTGGGCAAACCGCCGGCCTGTTCCGGACAAAACGGCACCAGCCAGCCATTGGCATGCCAGCGTTGCAGTACAGGATGATTGACAGGTTTACTCTGCGCGTCATAACGCACCGGACAGCCCAGCAGGCAGGCACTGACTAATATCTTTGGCGTAGTAATGATCTTATCCCCCGTCCCGGTTTTGCAAACCAAACGACTCTCAATAGTCTGCCGATTATTATCAATAATTGCTTCCTGTTCTGCGAAGCCGATCTAAATCGGCATCAGCAGACACGTTAAACAACCGGATCAGAATGAGACAAGGTAACGGCTTAACTTTCGTCCGGGAGTTGAGCAGTACGTTGTTGCCATAAACGGAAAATGGTGTGGCTGTTCACAAACAAAAAACTGCCTTCAATCAACGCACCACCTATCGAACCAATCACGAAGTTATGCGTGACCCAGCAAACAGTACCGGAGAGCAGCATTAACCGCATGCGTAACCCTTGCTCACGATACAGCGCCCAGGTGCCTAATGTGGTACCGATAAGAGTGAGCCATTGGATCGGTTGGGTGATATTCGGAACACCTAATACCCAGACAACCAGCAGGAAAAAACACATGACGCCAACGTGTCGGGTGCGGCTGGAAACAAAGCTGCGTAAACCACTCAGCCAGGCGGCATAAGCGGCCGTGGGTGCACCCAGCAGGAAAAAATGACAGCCAATCACCACACAATACAGAGTCAGAAAAGTACGTAGCCGATGGTCGTTTTTTTGCACAAAGGCAGAAATGCCAATGCCAAATGCAATTAAACCCACTGACTGTGCCAGTGGGTTTGCTGCAAAGAGTTCCGCTATGTTGTGCAGAAAAGTCATTAAAGGGTTACACCGCTTTTGAATATCGCCAGTTCCCGGAAATCGTTCTTCTCATTACAGGTGGCTTTGCCATTCGCGACGTCAACAATCAGGTCAATAAACTGATTGAGCAGTTGTATCATGGTGTGGTCTTCCAGCAATCGGCCAGCATTAAAGTCGATCCAGTGTGGTTTGCGCTTCGCCAAATCACTGTTGGTCGCCAGTTTTACTGTCGGAACGAATCCGCCGTAGGGCGTCCCGCGCCCTGTACTGAACAATACCATATGGCATCCGGCCGCGGCCAGTGCGCTGGTGGCAACGGCATCATTACCCGGTGCACTCAGCAGATTGAGCCCCGGCCGGGTTAACCGATCACCATATTTCAGCACATCCATCACCTGACTTTGACCGGCTTTCTGGGTGCAGCCCAGCGATTTCTCTTCCAGCGTGGAGATGCCGCCCGCTTTGTTACCCGGGGACGGATTTTCATAAATCGGCTGATTATGGTCGATGAAATACTGTTTGAAATCATTCACCATGTCCACGGTTTTACCGAAGGTGCTTTCATCCTGGCAACGCGACATCAGGATGCGTTCTGCGCCGAACATTTCCGGCACTTCGGTCAGTACACTGGTGCCGCCATGCTGAATTACATAGTCAGAAAACTGACCCAGCAGCGGGTTGGCGGTGATACCGGAAAAGCCATCCGAGCCGCCGCATTCCAGCCCGAATTTCAGTTCACTCAGTTTGCCGGTGGTGCGTTTATCGTCCGCCATCACCGCCAGCAGATCTTTCAGATGTTCGACGCCGGTGCCAACTTCATCGTCATGTTGCTGACAAACCATAAAGCGTACGCGTTCGGCATCGAATTCGCCGAGCGTTTCTTGAAACGCCGCGATCTGGTTGTTTTCACAACCTAAGCCAACCACCAGAACCCCGCCGGCATTGGGGTGACGTACCATATTCTGCAAGATGGTGCGGGTATTCTGGTGGTCCTGGCCTAGCTGGGAACAGCCATACTGGTGGCTGAACAGATGAATGCCATCAATCGCGGATAAATCACAGTCGTGTTCGATCTGTTTCTGCATCTGTTTGGCCATCGCATTGACGCAGCCCACAGTAGGTAAAATCCATAATTCATTACGGATACCGATCTGACCATTTTTGCGACGATAGATCTCGATTTCCCGATCGCCAGGCTGCTCAGAAACGGCCATAAAATCAGGCTGATACTGGTAATTGTCCAGATCGCTTAAGTTGGTGGCGATATTGTGGTGATGTACGTGCATACCCTGGGCGATATCTTCTTTCGCATGGCCAATCGGCAGACCATATTTGATGATCTGACTGCCGGCAGGCAGATCACGCAGCGCCAGTTTGTGTCCACGGGCAACCGGGCCACGCAAAGTGATGACTGCGCCATCAATTTCAATCAGCTGACCTTCGGTAAGGTCAGCCAGTGCCACGGCAACATTGTCTGTGGCATGAATTTTAATTACTTCCTGCATATTCATACCTCAGCAGCCAATCGACAGGGCTGCACGCATGCCTTGCGAACGGATGCGGGTCAGGTGAGCACACACCGCTTCGACCAACCCTTTAACGCGGGTCAGATCTTCACCCCAGTGACTTTCCAGACTGAGTGTTTGTTTCACCAGATCGGCCAGGGTGATCGTGCCGGCATCAACCGCAGACCACAGGGCGGCGAAGTGTTCCAGCCAGTGGGCATCGTCCTGCAGCGGGTAGGTTTCATCGCCGCGTTTACCCTGATAGAACGCCAGTAGCGCCGCCAGCGCGAAGGTCAGGCGAACCGGCAGACAGCCTTTGCGATCCTGATAGGTCAGCAATTGTGGCAGAATGCGGGTTTTGTATTTGGTCATGCCGTTCAGGGCAATCGATAACAGCTGATGCTTGATAAACGGATTGCGGAAGCGGGCCAGCACATCACGGGAGAACGATTCCAGCTCATCACGCGGCAGATCCAGTGTCGGTACGATCTCTTCAAAAATCGTTTTTTCCACAAACTGACTCAGCGCGGCGTCGTTCAGCGTTTCACCGACAGTGTCGAGACCCGCCAGAAATGCCACCGGTACCATCGCGGTATGCGCCCCGTTCAGGATCGCGACTTTGCGTTCTTTATACGGTTTGATGTCTTCGACAATGCGGATGTTCATCTGTTTGTCGGCTGGTAACTGATCCAGACACAGCGTTTCCCGTAACCATTGTGGCCCCTGAATCACGAACAGATAAAAATATTCAGCGGTATCCACGAACTGATCCTGATAGCCGAACTCTTCCTGCAGCGCCGCGTGTTCATCGCGCGGGAAGCCGGTCACGATACGATCGACCAGCGTCGAGCAGAACGTATTGCTCTGGCCCAGCCAGTTACTGAATGCCAGCGGCAGTTTCCATTCCACGGCATAACGTTGTACCAGTTCACGCAGGGCATCGCCGTTATAGTCAATCAGTTCACAAGGCAGAATGATCCAGCCTTTATCTGCTGCGCCGTTGAAATGCTGGAAGCGTTCGAACAGCAGACGGGTCAGTTTCGCCGGGAAGCTGGCTGGCGGGGCATCGGTCAGTTTGTCATCCGCGACATAAGTGATACCGGCTTCGGTGGTGTTGGAGAACACAAAGCGGATATCCGGATTGCGTGCCAGTGCCAGCACCTCGTCAAACTGCTGATAACAGTTGAGTTCACGGTTCACGGAACGGATCAGACGGGTATGACGTACCGCTTCCCCCTGTTCATTCAGACCGCGGATCACAGTGGTGTAGAGGCCATCCTGCGTGCTCAGGCTGGGCGGGAAGGCGGTATCAATCGGGCGGATGATCGTGATACCGGCATTGAGATCGGTATATTCGTTTAGCAGGTCGATCTGCCAGTCGACAAAGGCGCGCAAGAAATTTCCTTCGCCGAACTGAATGATTTTTTCCGGATATTGAGCGCCGGGAAATTGCTGACGGTTTAAAGCGTGCATTTGTGTCTCCTCAATGCGGAAGCAACAGCTCCCGCGTTGTTATCTGTCGGGTTCAGTTATTTCAGTTCGATACCGAAGTAGTTTTTCGCGTTGTGGAAACAGATGTTTTCCACCATTTCACCCAGCAGTTTGATATCCGCCGGTGCTTCACCATCTGCTACCCAGCGGCCGAGCATGCGGCACAGCACGCGACGGAAATATTCGTGACGGGTGTAAGAGAGGAAGCTGCGGCTGTCAGTCAGCATGCCGACGAAGCGACTCAGCAGACCGAGCTGGGCCAGCTGTGTCATCTGCCGTTCCATGCCGTCCTTCTGATCGTTGAACCACCAGCCGGAACCGAACTGCATCTTGCCGGGAATGCCATCACCCTGGAAATTACCCAGCATGGTCGCCAGCACTTCGTTATCGCGCGGATTCAGGCAGTACAGAATGGTTTTCGGCAGCTGGTTATTGCGATCCTGGGCATCCAGCAGACGCGACAGTGGCGCGGCGACCAGACCATCGTTGATGGAATCAAAACCGGTGTCCGGCCCCAGTTCCAGCAGCCTGCGGCTGTTGTTATTGCGCAGTGCACCGATGTGGTATTGCTGCACCCAGCCACGCTGTTTGTACTCTTTCGCCAGGAACAGCAGGACGGCAGTTTTGAAGGCGGCAACCTGTTCCGGCGCGAGGATCTGGCCCTGACGACGCGCCTGCAGCATGGCAGTCAGTTCCGCGTCAGAGGCTTCGCCAAACAGCACTACATCCAGTGCATGATCAGAAATCTTGCAGCCATGTTTTTCGAAGTGATCCAGACGTACAGTTAGTGCCTTGGTCAGGTCGTCAAAGGTGGAAATCGAGACATCCGCGGCCTGTTCCAGTGCGGTCATGTAATCGGCAAACCAGGGCGCATCGATGTTGACGGCTTTATCCGGACGCCAGCCCGGAGTCACCACGACATTGAAGTCTTTATCGGCAGCGATTGCGGCGTGATGACTCAGGTCATCAATCGGATCATCGGTGGTGGCGACCAGTTTGACATTCATCTGCTGCATAATGCCGCGCGCAGAAAATTCAGGTTGTGCCAGCTTGTCGTTACAGAAATCCCAGACCTGTTTTTCGGTGGCCGGGGAGAGCACGACATTGCTCAGACCGAACGGACGGCGCAGTTCAAGATGGGTCCAGTGATACAGCGGGTTGCCGATAGTGTGCGGTACGGTGGCGGCATAAGCCTGATATTTGGCGTAGTCATCGGCATCACCGGTGCAGAAGCGCTCGTCCGCACCGTTAGAACGCATCGCGCGCCATTTGTAATGATCACCTTTCAGCCAGATGTCATACAGGTTCTTGAACTGATAATTTTCCGCGATCAATTGTGGCGGCAGATGGCAGTGAAAATCAAAAATCGGCTGTTCAGCCGCGAAATCATGGTACAGCTGGCGGGAAAAATCGGTATCCAGCAAGAAGTCTTCAGTTAAAAAGGCAGTCATTACCCACTCCTGTGTATAGATTGCTGCGGTACAACTCATGTATGACCTGACAGGAAATGTACACGGCAGGTCATGATGCTTGGTTAATGTGTTATACCAATTATTATAATCAGGGTGAAAGTTGTCTACATCAAATAGCTATTTTTTGCAGTACATGTCACACAAATTCGGATGAATATGCTGGTTTTACGATCTTTTGTGATGGTTGTCGCATATTTTGTGGGGTGATTGATTGAAAGTTAGATCGCGCTCACCGATCTTAGTTATCATACCAATTATCATTATTCTGTCATAACAGTGTGACGTTTTTGAATGGAATGATGATAACTATTGGGTTTCTATCATTCACTTCATAACTTGAAGACGAATAAACAGAGGACAAGAATATGAATCTATCGACCGGAATGGTTGGTGATTTGCCTGTAGCAAATACCGGACTGTGGTTGAACAAGGAGTTGCAACATGGCTAAGAGAAAAATCGTCGGCCTGCGCTGGTGGATCATCGGTGTAGTAATGCTGGGGACGGTACTGAACTATTTAACCCGTTCATCTTTGTCAGCCGCAGCACCAACGCTGAAAGAACAATTAAATATCAGTGTCGAACAATATTCCTATGTAGTCGCTGCGTTTCAGGCCTGCTATACCATCATGCAGCCGATTGCCGGTTTTATTCTCGATAATATCGGTATCAAAATTGGTCTGGCCATTTTCTGTGTCGGTTGGTCAATCGCCAACATGTTGCACGGTTTTGCCGGAAGCTGGCAGTCACTGGCATTTTTCCGTGGTCTGATGGGTATGGCGGAAGCTGCGGTAATTCCCGCCGCCTTAAAAGCGGTTACGGAATGGTTTCCGGCAAAAGAGCGTTCGATTGCAACTGGCTGGTTTAATATTGGCTCGTCTATCGGCGGTATGCTGGCACCTCCGTTAGTCATTGCCTGTATCACGTATTACAACTGGGAAACGGCCTTCGTCGTTACCGGCGCGCTTGGATTTTTCTGGGTTGCATTGTGGCTGATGTTCTTCCGTACCCCAGATGAACACCCTCAGATCACTGAAGAAGAAAGACAATACATTCTGGAAGGCCAGGAAGAGTCGCATAAAAATGACACTTCTAAGCCATCGGTAAAACAGATCATGTCTCGTAAAGAATTCTGGGGTATTGCGATTCCCAAATTCCTGGCTGAACCCGCCTGGCAGACCTTTAACTTCTGGATCCCGCTGTATTTAAGTACTGTTCGTCACATGGATCTGAAAGAGATTGCCATGTTTGCCTGGATCCCGTTCCTGGCGGCAGACATGGGCTGTATCGTCGGTGGTTATTTATCACCTATGCTGATGAAATATTTCAACGTGTCTCTGTTGAACAGTCGTAAACTGGTGGTTGTGACCGGCTCCATTTGTATGCTGGCACCGGCAGCGATTGGTACAGTTGCAAGCCCTTATACTGCCATTGCATTGTTCTGTGTTGGCTGTTTTGCGCACCAGACCATTTCCGGCGCATTGATCACTATGTCTTCGGATGTGTTCCCGAGAAACTCTGTCGGTACCGCAAATGGTCTGACTGGTATGGCAGGTTATCTGGGCGCGACTATCTTCTCGTTCATCGTGGGTATTGTCGCGAGCAAAATTGGCTATGATCCGTTGTTTATTTGTCTGTCACTGTTTGATGTGGTTGGTGCCATCATTGTATGTACGCTGATTGGTTCATCAGTACCTACCGGTGCGGAGCAGAAAGCGGAAGTGGCAACTGCATAATGAAACAAAACGGATGAATGGTATGAGGCGATCTTGCGCCTGTACCCCGTTGTAAAGTGACAAAACCTGTTATTGGTATAACAGGTTTTGTCATTTCCGTTATACTGGCAGCAGAGCCCTGAATAGGATGTTGTGATGGAATCTTTTGAAGCGAGTCGGTTGTATCAGAGAGTAGCCAGCGAGTTAAAACATCAGATCAAGAGTGGTCAGTATGTGATTGGTGATCGCCTGCCGGCTGAACGTCTGATTGCTGAAGCCATGGCGGTCAGCCGCACGGTTGTTCGCGAAGCAATCATCATGCTGGAAGTCGAAGGGTTGGTAGATGTCCGTAAAGGTTCAGGTATTCATGTAATCGGGATTGAACCGCGTTATCAGCCATCGATCAGTGAACAGGATGATGAATTTCTCACTGCGGGTCCGTTCGAATTGCTGCAGGCGCGGCAATTACTGGAAAGTAATGTCGCGGAATTTGCGGCCACGCAGGTCACCAAACAAGATATTCTGGCGTTGCAGGCCATTCAGGAAACTGCCCGTAAAGAAGATCGCGCCCGCGATTCCCAATGGGACAAGGAATTCCATATTCAGGTCGCCAAGGCGACCCAGAACTCGGTGTTGGTGACGCTGGTGGAAAAACTCTGGCAACACCGGGAAAAGAACCCGTACTGGCGCAAATTACACGAGCATATTGATGATCGGGCGATGGAGAGCTGGTGCGAAGACCACGAGCAGATCCTGAAAGCGCTGATGCGTAAAGATCCGAAAGCGGCCAAACTGGCGATGTGGCAGCATCTGGAAAACACCAAACAAATGCTGTTTCAGGCAACGACGATTGATGACGATCTGGTGGATGACCGCTATCTGTTTTCTGAAAATCCGGTGGTTCATCTGGCCCGGGCGTAACGCATTACTGATTCCGTCCGGCAGTACTGAACTTCTGCCGCTAAAAAATAAGCCTCCGCAAGCGGAGGCTTATTGGTATCCGGTGAAGAGCGATTAATCTTTCTTCGCCAGCAGGAACTTAACCAGCGCGATAAACTCTTCAGTGCTCTTGATACCTTCGGTTTTTACCAGGTATTTACCGTTCACGACAGTAGACGGTACGGCACGGATATTCATGCTGCCGGTATTGCGATCATACTGCGCGACCATGCCGGTGACCGCGAAGCTGTCGATGGCACCATCAAAATCCTTGCCATCTACCCCGGCCTGTTCAAACAGTGCGCGCACATCCGCCCGGTTTTGTGGCGGATTACGTTCGGTCTGAATACGCTGAAAGAGTACCGGCGTGACTTTATCTTCGGCTTTCAGCAGGTCAGCGACAGCATAAGCGCGCTGCAGTTCAGGACCCATCTCTTTACCCAGAAATGCAACCGGCGTACGTTTGAAGGCGACATCCGCAGGCAACTGCTTTTTCAGTTCAGCCATGATAGGTTCAAACTGATAGCAGTGCGGGCAATAGTAAGAGAAGAACTCCATCACTTCCGGTTTCGGTGTGTTCGTCTGGCGAATCACCTCATAGTTTACGTTTTCTTTAAATTCCGGTGCTGCCTGTAAAAAAGGCGCAATCAACAGACCAGCTAACAACACAAACATTTTTTTCATATTGGGTTCCGTATCAGGGTGGAGTGATAAAATCATGGTGTTGTGCGCCAAGACTATTCACTCCTTTTCCGTTCGTCAATTCCGATCGAATGATTGTCTTGCTGATTCCGTGCAGGTCTTGCCAGCGACGATCGCTGAGAAAGTAGTGCAGAGGAAAAAACGGACTCAATAGTGTCATTTTTTGTGACCCGCGTCACCAAATTCGGAAGTTGATTTGCAAATTGCAAAAAAATCCCTATATTGGCCTCATCTGAAGCATGTTGTGGTGTTGCAGATAAAATAAAAACCGATACCTCGGTTCATAAGCTGTAGAAAGCAGCGGGATAGATAGTGTGTAATCAGATTGAGCTTGCCTTGGCAAGCTCAAGTCATTTCTGGCAGCCGGAAAAAGTTGTCTTTCTCCATTCCCGCCTTAGTTTACCGCCGGCACCGACTTCGCAAAGGTCAGTAATGAATCCTGCACTTCATCAGCCAGTGCCTGTGCTTCTTCGGTCACGGCTTTACCGGTACGAACCAGGATCTTATGGCTGACACCTGCCGCTTTAGCTGCCTGTAAATCCGCCGCTTTATCTCCCACCATGTAAGAGTTTGCCAAATCAATCGCCAGATCTTTCGCGGCATCCAGCAACATACCGGGTGCCGGCTTACGACAGTCACACGCCTGACGATAAGGTTCTTCACCCTCGGTCGGGTGGTGCGGACAATAATAGATACCATCGAGATCGACATCGTGGTCGGCCAGCGACCAGTCCATCCATTCGGTCAGGTGCATAAATTGCTTTTCACTGAAATAACCCCGGGCGATACCCGACTGATTGGTTACCAGCACCAGGCAATAGCCCTTTTGCTTCAGGATCTGCAATGCCTCAATAGCACCATCAATAAAATGGAAGTCATCCACACAGGATACATAACCTGTGTCCTGATTAATCACGCCGTCCCGATCCAGAAAAACTGCAATTTTTGCCACAATCTGTCCTCATTCATTATGCTGTTGCTTATTGTAGGGGATTTCCGTCCGTTTCGCTTCTGTGTCATCCATCCGGGCCGGATACAATCTGCAAAACCGGCTACAATCGCCCAAAAGAGATCAGGAAAGCCCTATGTCCCACTTGTTTGCTGAACATTATGCGCGTCTGCTGCATCGCGGTGAGCGCCGGCTGTTGTTGCTGACGGGGGAAGAACTTGCCTGTCAGCAACATGCAGAACAACTGTGGCTAAGTGGCGGACTGTGGCTGGGCAACGGCCCGGACAGCGTGATGTCGCAACCGATGCAGCATACGATGTCGTGGCTGGGGCAGGAGTATCCGCTGGTCATTCTGAACGCGTTCTGCGGGCTGTCGCCGGATATGCTGGGTGCGGTGGGTGGCACCGTGCGTGCCGGTGGTCTGCTGGTGTTACTTATGCCGCCACTGGCGGACTGGCCGCAGTTTGCCGATCCGGACTACCGGCGTTATGTGTCTCAGCCGGAAGAGGTGACGCGCTGTTATCCGCATTTTCTGCAACGGCTGCAGCGCTTGCTGACGCAGGATGGTTCAGTCTGGCACTGGGATCTCAGCAGTGGCACGTTACACCATCCGCTGCCGGAACTACCGGCGGCAGAGTGGCAGATTATTCCTGATCGCACCGGTTGTCTCAGTACCGAACAGCATCATGCCCGTGAGGCGGTACTGGCTTGTGCAATGGCCGCCAGACCGTATCCACTGGTGGTGATGGCGGATCGCGGCCGCGGCAAGTCAGCGGCCCTTGGCTTGGCGGCGCAGCAACTGCTGGCGCAGGGTAAACGCATCATCGTCACCGCGCCCTCGCAGCAATCGGCGCGCACCTTACTGCAGCATTCCGGTCAGCATCCGGCGCTGTTTTTTTACAGTCCCGAGGCTTTGCTGGAGCAGGATATCCCGGCCGATCTGCTGCTGATTGACGAAGCCGCTGCCATTCCGGCCGCATTATTGCGCCAACTGCAGCAGCGGTATCAGCGCGTGGTTTATGCAACCACCATTCATGGCTATGAAGGCTCAGGGCATGGTTTTGAATTACGGATGTGCCGCTGGCTGGCCAGCCAGTGGCCGCAATGGCAGCAAGTCACATTAACAGCACCGCTGCGCTGGGCTGCCAGTGATCCGCTGGAACCACTGCTGGCCCGCATTCTGTTACTGGATGCGGATGCCTGCGAACCGCCGGCGCCCACGTCAGCGCTGAAAGCGGAACAGATCACCTCCGCGCAATTATTGCAGGATGAAGACCTGCTGCGGCAGTTATTCGGGCTGCTGATCCTGGCGCATTACCAGACTTCACCGACCGATCTGCGCTTGCTGCTGGATTGTCCGGATATTGAGATCTGGCTGTGGCGCGATGAGGTGGCCATCTATGGGGTCGCCCTGTTAATGCGCGAAGGGCCGATTGATGCCGCACTGGCGGAACAGATCCGGGCCGGACGTCGTCGTCCCCGCGGACAGCTGTTACCGCAAACGCTGCTGGCGCACTGCGGATATCTTGCTGCCGCCGGCTATCGTTATCTGCGCGTGATGCGGATTGCCATCCATCCTGCCTGTCAGCAACAGGGACAGGGCGGGCGCTTCATTGCAGCACTGACGGCGCATTACCTTTTGCATGCCGATTTTCTGGGCTGCTCGTTTGCCGCCACACCGGAATTACTGCATTTCTGGCGTAAACAGGGCTGGCAGGCGGTCAGACTGGGGTTAAGCAAGGACGTTGCTACCGGTTGTCATGCGGCGGTCTTGCTGACGGCGCTGCGGCCGGAATTACAGCCGCAACTCAGCGCATGGCAACAGCAGTTTCAGCAGCACCTGCCGGTCTGGCTGGCGCATATTCTGAATGATTTAGCCGCTGATATTGTTTTGCCGTTATTACAGCCGGCAACGAGTGAGCCGTTAACGGCACAGGAACAACAGGATTTACTGGCGTTTACCGATCATCACCGTTCACCGGATCACAGTTGGCCGGCTGTCACGCGGGCGATGCAGGTGTCTGCCGGGGAATTGGCGCAATTGCCGGCGGCTATGGCGGCACTATTGATACAACGATTCTGGCAGGGAAAGTCGTGGGCGTGGCTGGCAGAGCAGCATCAGTTAGCGGGGCAGAAGGCAGTTGTACAGCAGTTAAGACGAGTGGTAAAAAGACTGCTCTCTCCACCGGGGTGCAGTGGGGAAGAGCAGTAAAAAGAGGCGCAAAATATATGGACTTACTAATTACTTCTGTTTATCAAGGAACGCTTTGGTAGATTCGATCTGGGCTTCTTCGTAAGCCAGACGGGCTTTCAACATTTCCACAAATTTGGCTTTTACTTTTGGATCTTTGATCTCATCCAGCTGAGTCTGCAGCTGTTCAGTATTGTGCATCCGTTTCATGCCGTGGTGACCGCCATCACGGCCCATCATCATTTTACCCTGACGCATCATGCCAGGACCGTTACCATCCGGACCACCGAACGGACATGGTTGTACTACCGGAGTTGTCGGAGCCGCAGCGCTGGCTGCTTCAGTGGCCGCCCAGCCAGCAACTGGCAGACTGGTCATCAGCGCTAAGGTCAGCAGAGCTTGTTTGCGTGTTAACATGATATTTCTCCTATCTCTCATTAATTCGTTTCTGCACTATCATTACAGACCATAAATGTTGCAACGCTGTGCCAGAAACAGGCTATTTTGTAACAGTCTGTGCCAGATTAGCCCGTTGACATAATTTGCCATACATTCCTTACGCAACTTTATATACTGACGTCACGCGCTTTCAAGGAGCCTGCATGAACCAGCCGACCCTGCCCCATATTCTGGTGGTTGATGACCACGCCGATATACGTGATTTGTTGAAACGTTTTCTGGAGCAACATGGCTTCAAGGTCACCTGTGCCCGTGACGGCAAGGAGATGAAGCGTTTGCTGGAAAATGGCCATTTTACCCTGCTGGTGCTCGACCTGATGTTGCCGGGCGAGGATGGTCTGACGTTGTGCCGCGATCTGCGTGCCCGCTCTTCACTGCCGGTGGTGATGCTGACTGCGATGGGTGAGGAGATGGATCGGATTATCGGTCTGGAGATGGGGGCGGATGATTATCTGGCGAAACCGTTTAATCCGCGGGAACTGCTGGCCCGTATTCGCGCTGTGTTGCGGCGAGCCAATCTGATGCCGGATTCGCAGGAAGAACTGCCGGAGCGGTTGCATTTTGATCACTGGCAGCTGGATCTGGCCCGGCGTGAGCTGGTCGACGAGCACGGCGTGGCGATCAGCCTTTCCACGGCGGAATTTGATCTGCTGAAAGTCTTTCTGGAACGGCCGAAGCGGGTACTGAGCCGGGATCAGTTACTGGATATGGCCCGGGGACGTGAAGCGCAGGCATTCGATCGGGCGATTGACACCCTGGTCAGCCGCCTGCGGCGCAAACTGGAAGTGGATCCGAAAAAACCGGAACTGATTAAAACCGTCTGGGGCGGTGGCTATATGTTCAGTGCCGAGGTCCGGCATGACAGTTGAACTGCCATCCTTCTGGCGCCGCTGGTTGCCACAAAGCATTACCGCACAGATTTTATTGCTGGCACTGGCCGGGCTGATCCTGGCACAGGTGCTGGGGCTGCAGATCTATCGTTCCGAACGGGATGAAGCGCTGGGGCTGGTCAACAGCCGCAATGCCATGATCCGTCTCTCCTCGGTGGTGCGTCTGCTCAGCAGCTCGCCGGCCCAGCTGCATGAAGAAATTTTGCGCGCCAGCCGCAGTGAAACGCTGATGATGCGGATTCAGGACGTACCGTTATCCCCCAGCGAACACAATGATCAATATGAAACCATTTTCCGCCATCTGCTGGATTATCCCGGCAATCTCAGTATTCAGATCAGTGCTGAGCGGGTCAGCAATATGCCGCCGCCCACCATGTTCCAGCAAATGCATCAGCAAGTGCGTGATAAGCAGGGGCGGGATGGCAATAACCGGCCGCCACCGTTATGGCAGCGGGATGTACGGATGTATGGCGCGATTGAGCTGGTGGATGGCCGCTGGCTGAATTTCAGTTCACTGGCCGATCGGGAGCCGCCGACCTGGTCACTGCGTTCCCTCCTGAGTTTGTTGCTGGTGGCATTGCTGATCGGTGCCGTATTGTTCGTGTTACTGCGCCGTACCACCCGGCCGCTGAAATTGCTGGCACAACAGGCCGAACAGTTTGGCCGTGGTGATGCCATTCCGCCGTTAAATGAAACCGGCCCGCTGGAAGTGACAGAAACTCTGGCCGCATTTAACCGTATGCAGTTACGCCTCAATCGTTTTGTGCAGGATCGCACCCAGATGCTGGCCGCGATTTCACATGATTTACGTACCCCGCTGACCAGTCTGCGGCTGCGTTGTGAGTTCCTGCCGGAAGGCGATGATCGGGATCGCATGCTGCAGACACTGGCACAGATGGAAAATATGCTGCACGCCACCTTAAGCTTTGCCCGCGATGAACATCATGGCGAAGCCAGCCGGCCGGTGGATCTGGTCAGCTTGCTGCACAGCCTGTGTGATGATTATGAAGACAATGGTCAGCCGGTGATTTGCAATGCCGAAGGCAAACGGGTTTATCAGTGCCGGCCGGAAGTGCTGCGCCGGGTGTTACAGAATTTAATCAACAATGCCCTGAAGTATGCCGGGGATGCCGAAGTCTCGCTGGAAGAGACGCCGGACGCGCTGCTGATCCGGGTCCGTGACCACGGGGAGGGCATTCCGGAAGAACAGCTGGAGAGCGTATTTAAGCCCTTTTACCGGCTGGATACCGCCCGTAACACGGAAGATGGCAGTGTCGGACTGGGACTGGCGATTGCCCGCACACTGATCCATCAGCATGGCGGTGAATTGCGTCTGACGAATGCGCCGGAGGGTGGCCTGCTGGCAGAAATTCAGTTACCGGTCTGAGCCAGCGGGGAAACCTGCTTGGTTTCCCCTGGTTAAATCCGTATAGTCGTCAGGTTTTCCTGACAGGATTAGAAGAGCATGTTTCAAGATAACCCGTTACTGGCGCAGCTCAAGCAGCAGCTTCGCGACAATCTGCCGAAAAAAGAAGGGGTCGTTCGCGCCTCTGACCGTGGCTTCGGCTTTCTGGAAACCGATCACCGGGGTGAAAGCTACTTCATTGCACCACAGCAGATGAAGCGAGTAATGCACGGTGACCGGATTATCGCCGTCATCCGCGCTGAAAATGGTAAAGAACAGGCTGAGCCGGAATCACTGGTCACCCCGTTCCTGACCCGCTTCGTGGCCCGCATTAAAGTGATCAAAGATCGCCTGTTCGTGGTGCCGGACCATCCGGTCATGAAAGACGCGATCAAAGCACGCCCGATGAAAGGACTGGATGAAAAGCAGTTCAAAGAAGGCGATTGGGTCATTGCCAATCTGAAACGTCACGGCATGAGTGATGCCAGTGGCCATTTCGCTGAAATTACCGAATATGTGACGCATAACAACGATCCGGAAGCGCCGTGGTGGGTGGTGTTACGTCGCCATGATCTGCCGCGTTGTGCCCCGGACATTGAGCAGGAATGGCAACTGCGTGAGGAAGGTCTGACCCGTGAAGATCTGACTGCGCTGCCGTTTGTCACTATCGACGGTGAATCGACCCGCGATATGGACGATGCCTTATATGTAGAAAAAACCGCTGACGGCTGGAAAATGCTGGTGGCGATTGCCGATCCGACCGCGTATATCGAGCCGGGTAGTGCGCTGGATCTGGAAGCCGCAAAACGCGCGTTTACCGTCTATCTGCCGGGCCGCAACATTCCGATGATCCCGCGTCACTTGAGTGACGAGCTGTGTTCACTGCATGAAGGTGAAGAGCGTCCGGCACTGTGCTGTGAAATGCTGATCACGGCAGCCGGTGAGCTGTTACCGGAGCCGCGTTTCTTTGCCGCGAATATCCGCTCACAAGGTCGTCTGATTTATGATCAGCTGTCCGACTGGCTGGAAAACGGCAGTGCAGAAGGGTTCGATCCGGCACCAGTCATCGTCGAACAGATCGAACTGTTGCACGCGGCAACCACCGCGCGTCAGACCTGGCGCAAAGAGCACGCCATTCTGTTTAAAGACCGTCCGGACTACGATTTCGAACTGAACGAAGCCGGTGAAGTGGTGGCGATCCACGCCTCATTCCGCCGCAGTGCGAACAAGATCGTGGAAGAATCGATGATTGCCGCCAACCAGTGCGCCGGTGATTTCCTTGCCGCTCAGCCGGGTTATGGCATTTTCAACGTGCATGCCGGTCTGGATGTTGAGAAATTCAAAGGCGTGCAGGAATTACTGCAGCTGCACGAAGCGCCGCTGACTGACGAAACGCTGCTGACGCTGCCGGGCTTCTGCCAGTTGCGTCACTGGCTGGATGCGCAACCAACCAGCTATCTGGACAACCGTATCCGTCGTTTCCAGACCTACTCGCTGATGTCGGCGGAACCGGGCCCGCATTTCGGCTTAGGTTTGAGCCATTACGCGACCTGGACGTCCCCGATCCGTAAATACGGCGACATGATCAACCACCGCATCCTGAAGGCGATTATCAGCCAGCAGGAAGTGCCAGTGCGTGCCGATGCCGCGCTGACCGATGCGTTGAGTCTGTCACGTCGTAGCAACCGCATGGCGGAGCGCGATATCGGCGACTGGTTATATGCCCGCTTCCTGTTACCGGCCGTGGCTTCACAGCAGGTATTTGATGCGGAAATCATGGATGTGATGCGCAGTGGTCTGAAAGTGCGTCTGCTGGAAAATGGTGCCGTGTGCTTCATTCCGGGCAGCCTGATCCTGAAAGACCGCAAGCGTTTCGTCTGCAACCATGACGAAGGCCGGGCTTATCTTGATGGTGAAATTCACTACGAGTTAGGTCAGACCATTCAGGTGAAATTGCAGGATGCGATCGAAGCAACCCGCACGCTGGTGGCGATCCCAACCGAGTTGCCGTCTGCGGCAGCACCGGTCACGAAGGAAGTGCTGGCAGAATCCGAGCATGAACTGATGGACGAACTGCTGACGGAACCGGAAGAAACGGCACCGGAAGAAGATGAAGCGTAAGGCTGGCACAGCGTAACGTGGAAATCAGCAAAGGAGGCTCAGGCCTCCTTTCTTTTGGCCTCGATTTCGGCTTTTTTCTTCTGCGCGGCTTCATAGATGGCACCACGCAGCTCAATCATGCGAAAGAACCCAAACAGCAGGAGCTCGATATAATCACGGGCTGTCAGCTTGATCATATCTTTGGCGACCAGCGTCATGATGGCAGCCTGAATGGCATGTACCATCAGCACCAGCACGGCAAACACCGGGATCAGCGTATGAATTTTGCCTTCCAGCGGATGAATAAAGGTGAAATAAACACTACCCAGCCAGAACCCCATCACGATCAGTTTGGCTAACAACAAAAATAACCATTTCATGCAGACGGACTCTCCCGCAAATACAGCTGGTAACAAACCTGACCAGCCTGTTTGTCTTTTAATAATTGCCAGTTCGGCGGTATGACCGGTGGCTCACCGTCATTTTCCCGTTCCAGATAAATCACCGCTCTTGCTGCCAGCCAACCCTGCTGTTCCAGTAACGGGATCACCTGCGGCAGCAGATTCTTACGGAACGGCGGGTCCAGAAACACCAGTTCAAACGGTTCGCTACAGCCAGCCTGCAATACCTGCAGTGCATCACGGCAGATCACCTGCGCCTGAGAACACTGTAACGTCTGCAGATTCAGCTGCAACTGACGGGCGGCCTTCGGTTCCTTCTCGATCATCATGACATAACTGGCATAACGGGATAGTGCTTCAAATCCCAAACTGCCACTTCCGGCGAAGACATCCAGACAACGGCTGGCACGAACTTCCGCTGCTAACCAGTTGAACAGTGTCTCTTTTACCCGATCGGTGGTCGGCCGCAGCCCGTCAACATCATGGACCGGTAATTTACGTCCGCGCCACTGACCGCTGATCAGCCGGATCATACCGGCCCGGCCGGCGGAAGGAGTAGAACGGGGAGAGGAAGTTTTGCTGCGTGCCATGGGGTTTCTTCATCAAAAGCAGGAAAAGGTGGTAGTATGACGCCCAGTTTATGTACCGTCATCACTATCGAAGGCGGCATTCTAGCAGTCTATGCAGCAAGTGAGTAATCGTTAATGGCAAAAGGACTTTTCTCCTGGTTCAGCCGGGGATCAAAAGACAAAGCAGTTCCGGAAGACACCGCGAAAACAACACCGGAAGCCGACGTATCCGCACAGCAGCCAGCGGAAGCATCCTCGTCTGCCGTCACTGAACAGCCAGCGCAGGCACCTGCAACTGAGGTCGTAGAGCCGGTTGCTGAAGTGTCACCGTCAACTGAGCCGGAAACAGTCATCACCGCACCGGTCGTCACAGAGGTTGAACCGTCTGTTGCCGAAGCTGAAATGGTGATCGCGGAAGAGCCTGAACCTGAAGTGGTATCTGTGGCAGAAGAAATACCTGCTGCAGAGCCTGAACTGATCGCTGAACATCAGGAAGAAACACAGGAAAAGCCAAAACGGACCAGCCTGTTTGGCCGTCTGGTGAAAGGCCTGATGCGGACCCGTGAATCGATCGGTGCCGGCTTCATGGCGCTGTTTCGCGGCAAAAAACTCGATGATGACCTGTTCGATGAGCTGGAAACCCAGCTGCTGACCGCCGATCTGGGGGTGGAAACCACCCAGCGCATTATGCAGGGTCTGATCAAGCAGGCGAAATTCCATCAGTTAAAAGATGCCGAAGCATTATATGACCTGCTGAAGCAGGAAATGGCCGCCATTCTGCAGCCGGTCAGCCAGCCGCTGCAGATCGACAGCAGCAAAACCCCGTATGTCATTCTGATGATCGGTGTGAATGGTGTGGGTAAAACCACCACCATCGGTAAGCTGGCCAAACATTTCCAGGCGCAGGGCAAATCGGTGATGCTGGCGGCGGGTGATACCTTCCGTGCCGCCGCCGTCGAACAGCTGCAGGTCTGGGGTCAGCGCAACCATATTCCGGTGATTGCCCAGCATACCGGTGCCGACTCCGCATCAGTCATTTTCGATGCCATTCAGGCCGCCAAATCGCGCAACATCGATATCCTGATTGCGGATACGGCGGGTCGTCTGCAGAACAAAGGTCATCTGATGGAAGAGCTGAAGAAGATCGTCCGGGTGATGAAAAAGCTGGATGACAGCGCGCCGCATGAAGTGATGCTGACGCTGGATGCCAGTACCGGTCAGAACGCGATCAGTCAGGCGAAACTGTTCGGTGAAGCGGTCGGTGTGAACGGGATTACCCTGACCAAACTGGACGGCACTGCCAAAGGCGGGGTGATTTTCGCCATCGCGAACCAGTTCGGTATTCCAATCCGTTATATCGGTGTCGGTGAAGCGATAGAAGATCTGCGCCCGTTCGAAGCCAATGATTTTATCGAAGCGCTGTTCAGCGGAGAACAACACTAAACCATGATCCAGTTTGACCATGTCAGTAAGGTGTACAGTGGTGGTCACATGGCGCTGCAGAAGGTCAGTTTTCAGCTGCGTTCCGGCGAAATGGCCTTTCTGACCGGACATTCCGGGGCCGGGAAAAGTACCTTACTGAAACTCATCAGTGTCCAGGAGCGGCCTTCCGATGGCCGCATTCTGTTCAACCGCCGCGACCTGTCTGAAATCACCAAGGCCGAAGTGCCGTTTATCCGTCGTCAGATCGGCATGATTTTTCAGGATCACCGTCTGCTGCTCGATCGTTCCGTATTCGATAATGTCGCGCTGCCGTTGCAGATTGCCGGTGCCTCGCCACTGGAGATCCAGAAGCGGGTCATGGCGGCGCTGGACAAGGTCCGTCTGCACAACAAAGCGCAGCATCTGCCGATGATGCTCTCCGGCGGGGAACAGCAACGGGTCGGTATTGCCCGCGCGATCGTGAATATGCCGCCCTTACTGCTGGCGGATGAACCGACCGGCAATCTCGATGCGGCACTGGCGCATGAAATCATGCAGCTGTTCCGTGAACTGAATGCGCTGGGCGTGGCGGTACTGATCGCCAGTCATGACCAGAAGCTGATTGAGGATAGTGGTCAGCGCAAGCTGGTGTTGCAGCAGGGGCGGTTAGTCGAAGATACCTTGAGGGTAGACCATGGCGCGTAAATCAACTTCACATGTGCAGCCAGCGCCGGGACAGGGCAGTCGTTTCTTTCTCTGGCTGTTTCTCCATCTGCAGCAATTTCGGCAGACGATGCACGAAATCTGGCATACCCCGCTGACCTCCTTGATGACGATTGGTGTTATTGGCGTCAGTCTGGCGCTACCGGCGGCACTGATGGTCATTCTGAAAAATGCCGAAAGTGTCACTGCTCAATGGCAGAACGGCACCCAGATCACGCTCTATCTGCAGAAAGGCATCAGCGAGCCGGAGATTCAGGCATTGCAGGATCGCATCCGGCAGAATGGCCAGGTGGAATCGGTACGCTATATCTCGCCGGAACAGGGGATGAGCGAGTTCAAGGCACTGTCCGGTTTCTCCGAAGCACAGGCCTATCTTTCGGATAACCCGCTGCCGCCGGTGCTGGAGGTGACACCCCGTCAGGCCTTTCACACCCCGCAGGAAAGTGAGCAGTTACTGCAAAGCCTGAAGCAGGAAAGTGCCGTTCAGCAGGCCAAGCTGGATATCCAGTGGGTCACCCGGCTGAACGGGATTATTGCGCTGGCGCGTCAGCTGGTGCATGTGTTTGGCGGTTTTCTGGTGATCGGTTTGTTACTCACCGTGGCGAACACGCTGCGGTTGTATATCTTCAGCCGTCGCAGCGAAATCGAAGTGATGAAACTGGTAGGGGCGACGGATGGCTTTATTCAGCGTCCGTTCCTTTATCTGGGGTTCTGGTATGGCGCCGTGGGCGGACTGGTCGCCTGGTGGTTATCAGAGGTCTTGCTGTTACTGAGCGAACAGGCAGTGACCTATCTGGCTGAACTCTATGACAGCAGTTTCCGCCTGGTTGGCTTAGGCTCCGCAGATGGCGGTTTGCTGATCCTGCTCGGGGTTTCCCTCAGCATGGGGGCGGCCTGGTTTTCGGTGCATAAGCACCTGAGCGAAATCGAACCGCACTAATTTTAAAATTTATCGAAAATTATGCGAACTTTTGCACAACCCTGCTGTCTGATTATTTGAGGGTTAATTCTGTTGGGAAAGTCATCTTTCTCTTTTGGCTTGGTGATGATGTATTTTTGATACTTGGTATATCGGAAACATGCTCAGATTTCGGGGAGTCTTTAGGTCTCCCCTTTTTTATGCCTGAAATTTGTTAACAAGCGTGACAAGATATGCAAAACTTGATATTGAACAAGTTTAAATGTCCCGGACGCTTGCGGGATGTGTTATTACACAATCTTTGAATGAAGCATTCGACGTTAAGGTAAAAGAGGTATTCGATGGGTACTGATCTTCAGCGCAATTTAGTTCTGGTTCCCCAGGGTAGTCTGGAGGGCTATATTCAGGCAGTGAACAGCATCCCGATGCTGACTGCTGAAAAAGAACGGGCACTGGCTGAGCAGTTGCAGAACGACGGTGATCTGGAAGCTGCGCGTCAGCTGGTTATGTCGCACCTGCGTTTTGTGGTCCACATCGCGCGCACTTATTCTGGCTACGGATTGCCACAGGCGGATCTGATCCAGGAAGGTAACATCGGCCTGATGAAAGCGGTTAAACGCTTTGATCCAACGGTCGGTGTGCGTCTGGTCTCCTTTGCAGTGCATTGGATCAAGGCCGAAATACACGAATATGTGCTGCGTAACTGGCGTATGGTTAAAGTCGCCACCACAAAAGCGCAACGTAAGCTATTCTTCAATCTGCGTAAGACTAAAAAACGCCTCGGCTGGTTTAACCAGGATGAAGTGCGTGCAGTTGCGGAAGAATTAGGCGTATCGCCGGAAGATGTCACCGAAATGGAATCCCGGATGAGTGGTCTGGATCACTCCTTCGACGGTTATGACGATGACGACAGCGAAAGCAATTTCGCACCGGCACAGTATCTGGAAGATAAATCGTCCGATCTGGCGACAGTATATGAAAACAACAACTGGGACACGCATGCCGAGCATCGTCTGGCTTATGCGTTGCAGGGGTTGGATGAACGGAGTCAGCAAATCGTCCGTGCACGCTGGCTGGATGAGGATAACAAGCAGACGTTGCAGGAGCTGGCCGATCGGTATGGCGTCTCTGCGGAGCGTGTGCGCCAGCTCGAAAAGAATGCGCTGAAGAAGCTCAAGGATGTGCTCGAGGCATAAGGCCTGACTGAACCCCGAAAGGTCTCTTTAGCGAGACCTTTTTTTTGGCTGTAAAAGAGGGAGAAAGAAGCGTGAAACTGCTGAAGCAATTATTTACTCAGAATCGCCTATGGGCGGAGCAGATCAAAGCAGAAGATCCCAAGTTTTTTGAAAAACTGGCATCACAACAGGCTCCGGAGTATTTATGGATTGGTTGCTCCGATAGCCGGGTGCCGGCGAATGAACTGCTGGGGTTGCTACCGGGTGATGTATTTGTGCATCGCAATGTGGCGAATCTGGTGGTGCATACCGACTTTAACTGTCTCTCCGTGATCCAGTACGCGGTGGAAGTGCTGAAAGTGAAGCACATCATTGTCTGTGGCCATTATCACTGTGGTGGGGTGATTGCGGCGATGGGGAATAAGGAATATGGCCTGATCGATAACTGGCTGCGGAATATCAAGGATATTCATTACAAGTATCAGGCGCAGATGGAAGAAATCGAAGACGAGCATGAGCGGCAGGATTATCTGTGCGAGCTGAATGTGCTCGAGCAGGTGGCGAACGTCTGCTATACCTCGATTGTGCAGAATGCCTGGCGGCGAGGGCAGCCACTGGCGGTGCATGGCTGGATCTATGATGTCAAAGATGGTTTGTTACGTGATCTGGATATTACGGTCAATGCACTGGAGCAGATCCCGGAAGTGTATCGTTCTTCCTGCCAAAAAGTATCAGCCTTGCATCACTCCAAATAAATTCAGAGATACAGCCCCAACCGCGTTGGGGCAGCCGCGCATCAGCAATTTCATTCCTATCTACATACGCTAAGATTACAGTTTCTGTTGCACGTCGGTTGCGGCATCTTTAACTTTTTCACCGCCACGCTGAATATCCTGCCCCACACCATGGATAGTGTTACAAGCACTCAGGAAGAATATGGCAATTAAGAGTCCAGTAATCGTTTTCATCATTTATCCTCGTTAATGTAATACGATAAATATAATTCAGAACACGGACTTTGCCGATAAGGAATCTATTATAACGTGATGATTGTTAACATAGCAGTCCACCGGACCGGCAGGGGTATGGATATAGTATGAAGAATAAAAACCACTATCTGACGGAACAATTTATCACTGAATGGCTGACGCCGGATGTGGGGTTTGTGTTCCGTGCCGGTGAGGTACTGGATGATTTTTCCAGCCCGTATCAGCATATCGAAGTCATGGAGACGGCCGCCTTTGGCCGCGTATTCCGTCTGGATGGTTATCTGATGACCTCGGAAGCCGATGAGTGGTTCTACCATGAAAATCTGAATCATATTCCGGCGATCACGCATCCTGATCCGCGAACCGCACTGATTATCGGCGGCGGGGATGGTGGTTCGGCACGGCAGTTGCTGAAATATCCCGGTATCGAAAAAGTCGTGGTGTGTGAGCTGGATGCCGGTGTGGTGGCGATTGCCGAGGAGTATTTCGGTAAAGTGCATCAGGGCGCATTCCATGATCCGCGCCTGGAACTGGTGATTGCCGATGGGCTGAAATATGTCGCGGCATGTCAGCAGGCTTTTGATTTGATTGTGCTCGATCTGACGGATCCGCAAGGCTATGCCGAACCGCTCTATAGCCGTGAATTTTTCACCGATTGTGCCCGCCTGATTGGTGAGCACGGGTTGTTATCTCTGCACGTCGGTTCACCGCAGTTTCATCGTGAACGGTTTCGCCATTTATTCGCTGAATTAAGCGCTGTATTCCGGGTGGTACGACCGGTACTGATCCCGATCACCCTGTACGGCGGATTCTGGGGTATGGCCTGTGCCAGCCAGTTACGCGATCCGAAACAGCTGGATGCCGGTACGGTTGAACTGCGTCTGCAACAGCGCGGGATCAGCGGTCTGAACTATTACAATGGCGATACCCATCAGGCGGCACTTGCGGTACCAAATTTTGTGCGTCAGTTGCTGCAGCCGGTGTAACGTGCATCAGCCACAGAGCCCGCGAGCTCTGTGGCTGATACTCAGTAGACGGCTTTACCCGGATAACGCGGTTTCTTCAGATTATCTACCGAGAAGATCTCATCCAGCTGGGTTTCGCTGAGCAGACCCCGTTCCAGTACCGCTTCCCGCACTGATTTGCCGGTTGCCACGCACTCTTTACCGATTTCGTCACAGGCATGGTGTCCGATATACGGCGTCAGGAATGTCACCAGACCAATGGAACTGAACACATATTCTTCACAACGCTCCTTATTCGCGGTGATCCCTTCCACGCATTTTTCGCGCAGACAGGTGCAGGCATTGGCGAGCAGGCCGAGCGATTCAAACATACACTGTGCGATGACCGGTTCCATGACATTCAGCTGTAACTGACCCGCTTCGGCGGCCATGGTCACGGTGACATCATTCCCGATCACTTTAAAGCAGACCTGATTCACCACTTCCGGAATCACCGGATTGACCTTGGCCGGCATAATGGAAGAACCAGCCTGCCGCTGCGGCAGGTTAATTTCATGCAGACCGGCCCGGGGACCGGAACTCAGCAGACGCAGATCATTACAGATTTTCGAGAGTTTCATTGCCAGCCGCTTGTAGGCGCTGTGCAGTATCAGATAGGCACCACAGTCTGAAGTTGCCTCAATCAGATCTTCTGCCGGAACATAGTTATGCCCGGTTATTTCCGCCAGATAGCGGATGGCCAGTGCGGAGTAATCCGGCGGAGTGTTCATTCCGGTACCGATAGCCGTCGCCCCCAGATTCACTTCCAGCAACAATTCCTGACAGCGGCCAATACTTTTGATCTCTTCGCGCAACGTGACCGCAAAGGCATGGAACTCCTGACCGAGTGTCATCGGCACGGCATCCTGCAACTGAGTACGGCCCATTTTCAGCACATCATTAAAACGGATCGCTTTATCATCAAAGGCCTTAATCAGTTGTTTCAGATTTGTCAGCAGGCCAAAGGTACTTTCATACAGCGCGACGCGGAAGGCCGTCGGATAAACATCATTGGTCGACTGGCAACGATTCACGTGATCGTTCGGGTTCAGAATGTGATAGGCCCCTTTCGGGTGGCCCTGCAGCTCCAGCGCCAGATTGGCAATGACTTCGTTGGCATTCATGTTGACCGACGTACCGGCGCCGCCCTGAAACAGGTCAATCGGGAACTGATCAAAACAGCGACCGGTAGACAGCATCAGATCGCAGGTGGCGATAATCATTCCTGCCCGTTCCGCATCGATGGTGCCCAGCGCCCGGTTAGCTAATGCCGCCGCTTTTTTGGTATGCAGCAAGCCGTTGATAAATTCCGGTACATCACTGATGCGTTGCTGGCTTATCCTGAAATTATCGATAGCCCGCAGGGTATGAATGCCATAGTAATGTTGGTTATCTACCTGCATGCGGCCCAGCAGATCTTCCTCTTCTCTGAATTGACTCGTCATGATGCGTTCTGCACTTCTTCGGGGGGATAAGCAGAGTATGGCACAGCCATTTTCGTTGAATAATCAGCACGTATGGATGTTTACGTTAGGCTGGATAAAACTGATGGGCAGACCGGTTTTCATTATTTTTAATAAAGGGGAAAATAAAGGTATCTGGTGGCGAACATGGTGCGATTGTGCAGATATCATCGCACTTGATAGGGGAATACGTTATTATTCGGCTCTTTTCCAACATACGGTTGCTGTGCGTTCCGTATTCTGTTTAATCCATAGGAGAGGAAGCCTGTGAACTTGACTAACCCGACGACGATTACGTTCGTCATCTATATTCTGGCGATGATCGGTATCGGCTTTGCCGCATGGCGCTATACCCGCGATCTGTCCGATTACATTCTCGGCGGCCGCAGTCTCGGTAGTTTTGTGACCGCCATGAGCGCCGGCGCTTCCGATATGAGCGGCTGGTTATTGCTGGGTTTGCCGGGCGCCGTGTATGCGTCAGGTATTTCCGAAAGCTGGATTGCCATCGGGCTGATTATCGGTGCGGGGTTTAACTGGATGCTGGTTGCAGGCCGGTTACGTGTTTACACCGAAATTACCCGCAATGCGTTAACTCTGCCGGATTATTTTACTCACCGTTTTGAAGATCGCAGCAAACTGCTGCGGGTGCTGGCGGCGGTGATTATTCTGGTGTTTTTCACGATCTACTGTGCTTCCGGTATGGTGGCTGGTGCCCGTTTATTCGAACAGACGTTTGGCCTGAGCTATGACGTGGCGCTCTGGGCGGGTGCCGCAGCGACGATTCTGTACGTGTTTCTCGGTGGATTTCTGGCGGTAAGCTGGACCGATACCGTACAGGCCACGCTGATGATTTTTGCGCTGTTGCTGACGCCGGTTATTGTGATGTTGCATGCCGGTGGTTTTGACCAGGCGGTACAGGCAATCAATACGCTGGATGTGAAATACAGTGACATGTTCCATGGTACTACCACCATTGGTATTATTTCGCTGATGGCCTGGGGTCTGGGCTATATGGGCCAACCACATATTCTGGCGCGCTTCATGGCGGCCAGTTCAGTGAAAACCATCCCGAATGCACGCCGTATCGGCATGACCTGGATGATTGTGACTCTGGCGGGTGCGGTTGCGGTCGGCTACTTTGGGATCGCTTATTTCTCCGCGCATCCTGAGCAGGCCGGTTCCGTACAGGCAAACCACGAAACCGTGTTTATCTCCTTATCACAACTGCTGTTTAACCCGTGGATTGCCGGTATTTTGCTGTCTGCAATTCTGGCGGCAGTCATGAGTACGCTGTCCTGCCAGTTGCTGGTTTCTTCCTCGGCACTGACCGAAGATTTCTATAAAGTCTTTTTCCGTCCGGATGCCTCGCAGAAAGAGCTGGTTTGGGTTGGCCGTATGATGGTGCTGCTGGTGGCCGTGATTGCGATTGTGATTGCCGCTGATCCAACCAGTAAGGTGCTGGGACTGGTGGGCTATGCCTGGGCCGGTTTTGGTTCTGCGTTTGGTCCGGTGGTGTTGTTATCCCTGACCTGGTCACGCATGACCCGCAATGGCGCGCTGGCGGGTATGCTGATTGGTGCACTGACCGTGATCGTCTGGCGTAACGGTGGCTGGTTCGGGCTGTATGAAATGGTGCCGGGCTTCCTGCTGTCGACGATGGCGATTGTCCTGTTCAGCTTAATGGACAAGGCACCATCCATGCGTATGCAACAGGATTTCGCACTGATGAAGGCCGAAATGGCCGGCTCAAATGATGTGGCTTGTGATCCGGTAACCGAGTAACAACAAAAACCCGTCCTGGAGAGAAAACAGGACGGGCTTCTTCTGAATCAGAGAAACCGGATTAACCGAGCTGAATCTGATGATCCGCACCGACTTCCTGTTCTTTGATAAACGTGGATACGGATTTCCCTTCCGTCACCTGATAAGGCAACGCAGAGGCTTTTTTCATTAATGCGTTGATAATCTGCTCGTTTTTGCGTTGACGACCTTCTTTTTCTGCAATCATCCCGGCAACAGACTGCTCGCTTTTTTCTTCATTGCCTGCCGGTGTGGCCGTGGTGTGTATCTGTAACAGCTGCACGGACTGACCTTGCTCGGTGCAGAGTTCAACCAGCGACAGCAGCGCTTTATTGTCCGACAGCAGCGTAATGGATTTATCCGGCGATGATGCAGCCAGTTTACCCAGTAGCCATGCCCAGGCGATGTCCGGATCCGCGGATGAATTCGTCATGAGTTGGATATTGCACTTATGTTGTAACTGGAGTGCCAGTAATTCTTTGGCTGCCGGTATTGAGACCGATCCGTCTTGCGAAGAGATATTCACGAATATCTGTGGATACATCTGCAGATTTAATGTTGCCAGATGAGACAGATTTTCTTCTGCCAGCAGGAGAATATTTTTTTCCACGTTTATGCTGTGCCTTCTTATTTTAAATTCTGAGCACAGATATTACCTGAAACCAGATGTAAAACAGAGCGGTCTGGAGTTCATATAATTGTCATAATTGATTATTTATCAGTCTGTTGCATCTGAAGAAGGCGAAGTTCAGGCTCAAAAGGCCGGTGCTGTGTTCAGCTCAGCACCGGTATCTGTGGTCAGGACGGTTACAGGATTTGCTTCAGCAGGATATGTGCTTTGAAACGCTGGATCCGGGTCAGCAGACGTTTCACCGCATCCGGATAGTCCGGCAGTTGCTCCAGCTCGCTGAAATGCGTCAGCCGGCGGGTATGCTGCAGAATATTTTCTTTCTCGGCAAAAAAGCGGTCACACAGCAGACGATGCGGATCCCGCAATAACATGCCATTTTCCAGATCCAGCGACCAGGCACGCGGATTCAGGTTGCTGCCGGTGATCAGGCTCAGCTGCTCATCGACAAAAATGCCCTTCAGATGATAAGAGTGCTGTTCATGCTGCCACAGCATGATATTCAGCTGCCCGTTATCAATGAATTGCTGGTAGCGGCTGGCGAAGCGGCGCAGATTGATCTCATACAGATAAGGTAATCCGCCCACGGTCTTGAATGGATCACAGGGTGGAATATAGAAATCATTGGCCGTTTTATCCCCGACAACGATGGTGACTTTGACTTTGCGGTGCAGCAGACCATCGATATCGCGCGCCAGCGAACGCGGCGGATTGAAATACGGCGTGCAGATGAAGATTTCCCGCTCCGCACTGCGCACCAGATCGCGGATAGTACGGTTCAGGCGGTTGCCGCGTTTACCTAAACCGACCAGTGGGGTGACACCAAACTGGCGCGGACCGATCACGCTCTCTTCGAACTCATAACGTCCGGCCTGCAAACGACGACGGAAACGGCGCTGCTCCGCTTTGATCTGTTTGATGCCGGGGATGGTTGGTTTATCCAGCCGCGGAACCGCAGTGTCATTGACGAAGTGACGCAGAATAAAACGGGCAAAACTTTCCGCCAGATCCGCATTCTGGAACTGATGGTAACGGTCAAAACGGTAACGTTCCTGCTGCTGCAGGTACACATTGTTCAGGCTGGCGCCGGAATAGAGTAATGTGTTGTCAAACAGAAAGCCTTTCAGATGCAGCACGCCCAGCCATTCGCGGCGTTTGACCGGGACACCGTAAAACGGAATATCACAGCTCGGATAACGGGTGGCAAATTCCTGATACATCAGATGGTTGCCGGATTGTGCACCTTTACCGATCAGGCCGCGCTGTGCCCGGTGGAAGTCGACAAACACCTTGATATCCAGCTGAGGGCGGGCTTGTTTGGCGGTATACAGAGCCTGCATGATTTCGCGACCGGCTTCATCGTCCTGTAAATACAGTGCCACCAGATAAATCCGGCGTTCCGCACGGGCGATCAGCTCAAGAATACGCTGTTTGAACTGACTGGCCTGATGCAGGATCTGCATGGCGTCACTGTCGACTGGTAACAGCGGCAATTTTTCCAGTTGGCGGCGAAAATAGGCTGAATACAGCATGGCGTTCCTTGTGGCTAGCTTGCTAAATAGTGCAGTAAATAAATCAGATTGTAACAACCGCAGGCGCCAACTGCCAGTTTGCCGGTGGGCCTGTACCGCGTGATCAGAAGTCATCGGCGTCAGATTGCTGCTGTGGCTTGTTCCAGCCACAGCAGTTCTTTCCCTTGCAGGGATGGCGCCATCGTCAGGAACACTTCGCTGTGATAATCATTCCACCACTGCTTTTCCTCATCACTCAGCAAGTCGGTCAGCAACAGGCGCTTATCGAACGGCACCAGCGTCAGATTCCGGAAGGCATACCGTTCAATTTCACCGGATTGTTCAACCGGTTCAACCACCACCAGATTCTCGCAGCGCATCCCAAATGAACCTTCGCGGTAATAACCCGGTTCATTCGAGATCACCATGCCGGGTTCCAGCGCGGTCATGCTGCCTTTCGGGGATATCCGCTGCGGACCTTCATGCACACTCAGCACGTGGCCTACGCCGTGTCCGGTCCCGTGGTCGTAGTTAAAACCGGCCTGCCATAAGGGTAAACGTGCCAGCACATCCAGCTGCATACCACAGGTGCCTTTCGGGAATTGCGTCCGGCTCAGCGCGATATGACCCTTCATGACCAGCGTAAACAGCCGGCGGATCTCATCACTGACCGTACCCACCTGAATGGTCCGGGTAATATCGGTAGTACCTTCATCGTACTGACCACCGGAATCGACCAGATAGATCGCATCCTGTCCGAAAAGGCGGGGGGTGGTATTCCGGAAATTATAGTGCGGTAACGCCGCATTCGGACCCAGGGCGGAAATGGTCGCGAAGCTTGGCTCCAGATAACCGGGTTGCTGCAACCGGTAACTTTCCAGTTTTTCGGCCAGCAGCGCTTCGTTGCTTTGTAATCCGTCCGTTACTGCCTGATCCAGCCAGGCCAGAAAGTGGCACATGGCAATGGCATCTTTACGGTGAGCTTCCTGCATACCGGCGATTTCGGTGGCATTCTTGCGGGCTTTCGCCAGCAGACAGGGATCAGGCTGCTCCAGCAGCTGCGCTCCATACTGCTGCAGTTGCAGTGCACTGGCGGCATTGGTACTGGCGCTGTCGAGCCAGACTCTGAGCGCATCTTCTCCCAGGCGTTGCAAGACATCGTTCAGTTTGTCTGCCGGATAGACGGAAACGTCATTGCCGACATGAGTGCTGAACTGGCAGTCCAGCCGGCTTGGTTCGATAAACAGATCCAGCGCGGCATTGCTGTATAAAATGGCAAACGCATTGACTACCGGCAGTGCCGGAATATCGCTGCCGCGAATGTTCAGCAGCCAGTTAATGGATTCATTTTGTGTTAACAGCAACGCATCGGCTGAGCTGGCCCGCAACTGTGTCGCAATGCGCTGACGTTTTGACGGACTGCTTTCACCGGCAATCGTTTCGGCAAACAAGCGAGCCGGTGCCGAAGAGGGTGCCGGACGTTCCTGCCAGTGCAGGTCGATCGGGTTTTCTGCCAGCGAAAGCAGGCTGATCTGCGCGGCAGCCAGCGTCTGCTCGGTCTTCCGGTACCATTCCAGGCTGTGCAGACGGGCGTCAACGCCAACCCGGCTGCCGGCGGGTAACTGTTGGGTTAACCAGTCAGTGACCGGATCCTGGTTCAGGTGCAGAAAAACAAACTGCTCTTCCGCGACCTGTTGCCGGGCCTGTACGGTATAGCGTCCGTCAACAAACAAGGCTGCTTTATCATTCAGGATCACCGCGACACCGGCAGAGCCGGTAAAGCCGGTTAACCACGCCAGTCGTTCATCGGCCGGTGACGTGTATTCTCCGAGGTGTTCATCCTCATGAGGAACAATAAATGCCTGTATATCAAATTTTTGCATTGAACGGCGGAGGGTATCCAGGCGTTCTGCAACTGAAGGTTGAGTAGACATGCGAGCATCCGCGTGAAGCTAAAAATGGCCGAAGAATATCATAAATCAGACAGAGGTGACGGAAGTTTGTCAGTTGCAATATTAAAGAGATGCTGAACAACAAAGCTTGATAAATTGATTTTCTGCCCGCATGTTAATAAGAATCAATATTCTGTTTTTGTGCCGCATTCTGAGGTAAGTTCCGATGAGCAACCCGCTGTTATCTATGGATGGCTTGCCGCCGTTCAGCAAAATCAAACCAGAGCATGTACAGCCTGCTGTACAGCAGGCTATTGGTGAAGCCAAACAGCGTATCGCTGACGTATTGCGCTCATCTGACAATCTTACCTGGGATAGCCTGATTGCTCCGCTGGAAGAGAGCGATGATCGCCTGTCGCGGATCTGGTCGCCGGTCAGTCACATGAATTCCGTCGTGAATAATGATGAATTGCGCGCGGCATATGAAACGTGTCTGCCGCTGTTGTCTGAATATCAGACTTTTGTTGGTCAGAATGCAGGGCTGTATTCTGCTTATCAGCAGCTGGCGGAGAGCAATGACTTCCGCCGTCTGAGTCAGGCACAGCAGCAGCAGGTTAATAACACCCTGCGGGATTTCCGTTTGTCCGGTATCGCGCTCCCTGCGGAACAGCAGCAACGTTACGGCCAGATTGTCAGCCGTTTATCGGAACTGGCTTCGCAATTTAACAACCAGGTGATGGATGCCACACAAGCCTGGATCAAGCAGATCACCGATGAAGCCGAGTTGGCGGGTTTACCTGACTCGGCGAAAGCCGCCGCCAGACAGCAGGCGCAAAGCCGTGAGCTGGAAGGCTGGGTGTTTACACTGGATATTCCGTCTTACCTGCCGCTGATGATGTATGCCGATAGCCGGGCCTTGCGTGAAGAAGCCTATACCGCGTTCACGACCCGCGCGTCGGATCAGGGGCCGGATGCCGGCAAGTGGGATAACTCGCCACTGATTGAAGAAATTCTGGCCTTACGCCACGAACTGGCACAGTTGCTGGGTTTTGCGAATTATGCCGAACGTTCTCTGGCCACCAAGATGGCGCACTCCACCGAACAAGTGATTGATTTTCTGTCCGATCTGGCTGCGCGCTCCCGTCCGCATGCGCAGCGCGAATTGCAGGAGCTGCAGGCTTTCGCCCAGAAAGAACATGGTATTGAAACGCTGGCGGCCTGGGATATCGCGTATTACAGCGAAAAACTGAAACAGCATCTGTATGCCATTTCCAATGAAATGCTGCGTCCTTATTTCCCGGAACATAAAGTGATTCAGGGATTATTCGAGGTGGTGAAGCGCCTGTTCGGTATGCGTATTAAGCCGCATCTGGCCGTTGAAACCTGGCATCCGGACGTGCGTTTCTATGACATTGTCGACGCGGATGGCGAACTGCGCGGCAGCTTCTATCTCGATCTGTATGCCCGCGCCAAGAAACGCGGTGGTGCCTGGATGGACGACTGCATGGGACGCCGTTATCGCCGGGACGGACAGCTGCAACATCCGGTTGCCTATCTGACCTGTAATTTTAACGGTCCGGTGGAGGGCAAACCGGCCCTGTTTACCCATGATGAAGTGGTGACCTTATTCCATGAATTCGGTCATGGCTTGCATCATATGCTGACACAAATCGATGTGGCCGGGGTTGCCGGTATCAACGGGGTGCCGTGGGATGCGGTCGAGCTGCCAAGCCAGTTCCTGGAAAACTGGTGCTGGGAACCGGAAGCGCTGGCGGTGATCTCCGGTCACTATGAAACCGGCGAACCCTTACCGAAAAGCGAGCTGGATAAACTGCTGGCAGCGAAGAATTTCCAGTCTGCCATGCAGATGGTGCGTCAGCTGGAGTTTGCGCTGTTTGATTTCCGTCTGCACCGTGAATACGACCCGCAGCAGGGCGGCCGCGTACAGCAGATCCTGGATGAGGTCCGTCAGCAGGTTGCAGTGATGATGCCACCGGCGTTTAACCGCTTCCAGCACAGCTTCTCGCATATCTTTGGCGGCGGTTATGCGGCAGGCTATTACAGCTATAAATGGGCTGAAGTGTTATCGGCGGATGCGTTCTCCCGGTTTGAAGAAGAAGGGATCTTTAACCCGCAGACCGGGCGTGACTTCCTGCAATATATTCTGGAAAAAGGCGGCTCAGAAGAGCCAATGACGTTATTCAAGGCCTTCCGGGGCAGAGAGCCGAAGATTGATGCTCTGCTGCGTCATTGCGGTATTCAATAAGCACTTTTCCCTGCATATCAGAACGGCACTTAGGTGCCGTTTTTTTTCAAACCGGCTTTTGTTATACAATGCCGTCCAATATCGCGATGAATCCACAGCCACAGGAGCGGGCATGTATCCCATTCAGGTTATTGCAGAAGATCCCGAACGCACTGCGCAGGCCGCTGAGCTGGCAACCCGTTTGCAGCAACAGATGGCGGAGTCACCGTTTGCACTGGTCTGGGGTGAGCAGCATCTTGAGCTGCGTAAGCTGGATGAACCGAAACTGGGCCCGGTGTTTGTCGATTTTGTGGAAGGGGCGGTGGCGCACCGGCGCAAAT
Organism: Tolumonas auensis DSM 9187; assembly: GCF_000023065.1. Lineage (NCBI taxonomy): Bacteria > Pseudomonadati > Pseudomonadota > Gammaproteobacteria > Aeromonadales > Aeromonadaceae > Tolumonas > Tolumonas auensis. The sequence goes on along the minus strand of NC_012691.1, from coordinate 3,286,257 downwards.
TCGGTGGCGGGCGCGGACAATCCATCGCCAAAGCGGTGGGTCTGAAGGCGGGCGCCAATCCGACGGTCGTCGATGCTACGGCAGGTCTGGGGCGGGATGCGTTTGTGCTGGCCTCGCTGGGGTGTCAGGTCACGATGCTGGAGCGTCATCCGGTGGTGGCGGCGTTGCTGGCGGATGGATTACAACGTGCGCAGCAGGACAGTGAAATTGGTGGCTGGATGCGTGAACGCATGTCACTGCGTTCCGGTCCGGCATTAGAAAACCTGCAGCAACTGGGGTTTACCCCGGATGTTGTCTATCTCGATCCGATGTTTCCGCACCGGCAGAAATCAGCATTAGTCAAAAAAGAGATGCGGGTGTTTCAGTCGCTGGTGGGGGCAGATCTGGATGCCGATGCACTGTTACCGGCGGCGTTAGCGGTGGCGGGGAAACGGGTGGTGGTCAAGCGTCCGGATTATGCCGGTTATCTCAACGAGATGAAGCCCGGCATGAGTATTGAGACGAAAAGTAACCGCTTTGATGTGTATGTCATCAGCCGCTGATGGGTGTCAGTCGTCGCGCTTTTCGCCCGGCTCGGCGATCGTTGCGATTAAGCGGGCTTTCCGTGCTTCACACGGTTCCGGGCAATCGCACTCTTTTTCGATACCGATCGCATCCAGCCCACCGCATGAACCGTGGATCCGTTTCCGCTGGATAATGTAACCAACGGCCATAATCAGAAACACCACCAGAAACAGTGAGAAGGTGGCAAAGAAGATCATCATAGACAGATCCTTGTTAAGAGCCAGCCTGAGGCTGGCTTTTCGTTATGCGATGTTCGTGACTATCAACCGCCGAAATCATCCAGCAGAATATTGTCATCTTCGACGCCCAGATCTTTCAGCATCTTGATCACTGCCGCATTCATCACCGGTGGGCCGCACATGTAGAATTCACAATCTTCCGGTGCCGGATGGTCGCGCAGGTAGCTTTCATACAGCACGTTATGAATAAAACCGGTATGGCCGGTCCAGTTATCTTCCGGTTGTGGATCACTCAATGCGACATTCCAGGTGAAGTTAGGATGCGTAGCGGCCAGCTGATTGAAATCATCAACATAGAACATCTCGCGCACCGAACGTGCACCATACCAGAAACTGATCTTGCGATCGGAATCCAGACGTTTCAGCTGGTCGAAAATGTGCGAACGCATTGGCGCCATACCGGCACCACCGCCGATAAACACCATTTCAGCTTTGGTTTTCTTCGCGAAGAACTCACCGAATGGTCCGGAGATCGTCACCTTATCACCGGGTTTCAGCGACCAGATGTAAGACGACATCTGACCGGGTGGTGCGGTCATCTGATTGAACGGCGGCGTGGCAATACGCACGTTCAGCAGAATGATGCCTTTCTCTTCCGGGTAGTTCGCCATGGAGTATGCCCGGATGATCGGTTCATCGACTTTCGATTCCAGATCGAACAGCTTGAAACGGTCCCAGTCAGCGCGGTACATCGCCGGGACATCAAAGTCACGGAAATGGACATGATGCGGTTCCGCTTCAATCTGAATATAGCCACCGGCACGGAACGGGACATGTTCCCCTTCCGGAATGGCCAGCTTCAGTTCCTTGATAAAAGTGGCAACGTTGTCGTTAGACACGACCGTACATTCCCATTTCTTGACGCCGAAAATCTCTTCCGGTAATTCGATGGCCATATCCTGACGCACCGTAACCTGACAGGCCAGTCGCTCACCTTCGCGGGCTTCGCGTTTACTCAGGTGGTTCATCTCAGTCGGGAGCACATCGCCACCGCCGGAGAGCACTTTACAGCGGCACTGACCGCAGGTGCCGCCGCCGCCACAGGCGGAAGAAATGAAAATGCCATTGGCTGCCAGCGCGCCGAGCAGTTTGCCGCCGGCTTCGGTGGTGATCCCTTTTTCCGGCTCGTCGTTGATACTTATTTTGACATCGCCGGCACTGACCAGTTTGGATTTGGCCGCCAGGATCAGCACTACCAGTGCCAGTACAATCAGCGTGAACATCACCACGCCCAGAATTACTTCTTGCATTACTGGCTCCTTACAGCGAAATACCGGAAAAAGACATAAAGCCCAGGGCCATCAGTCCGGCGGTGATAAAGGTAATGCCCAGTCCACGCAAGCCGGGTGGCACATCAGAGTATTTCATCTTCTCGCGGATGGCGGCCATCAGCACGATCGCCAGCGCCCAGCTGATGCCGGAGCCCACACCGTAGACCACCGATTCGGGGAAATTATATTCCCGTTGCACCATGAAAGAGACGCCACCAAAGATGGCGCAGTTCACCGTGATCAGTGGCAGAAAGATCCCGAGCGCGCTGTAAAGTGACGGCACATAGCGATCAAGAAACATTTCCAGAATTTGTACTAATGCCGCGATAACGCCGATATAGGTGATGAATCCCAGAAAGGTGAGATCCATGCCCTGCACCAGCGCATTTTCTTTCAGTACATAGGTAAACACCAGATTGTTGGCCGGTACGGCGATAGCCTGCACCACAACCACGGCAATACCGAGACCCATCGCGGTCTTTACCTTTTTGGATACTGCCAGAAAGGTACACATCCCCAGAAAGAATGAGAGCGCCAGGTTTTCAATGAAAATCGATTTAACAAACAGACTCAGATAGTGTTCCATGGCTTACTCCTTGTGGCCATGTTCAGTCGGTTCCTGTTGTTCCGGACGTAACGTCCGCAGAACCCAGATAAACAAACCAATGAGGAAGAAGGCGCTTGGCGGCATCAGTAACATACCGTTCGGAATGTACCATCCGCCATTGTTGACGGTTTCAAACAGCGTGATACCGAACCAGCTGCCGGAACCGATGACTTCACGGATGGTACCCACGAGCAGCAGAATAAAACCATAACCCAGACCGTTGCCGATGCCATCCAGGAATGACAGCCACGGCGGACTTTTCATCGCATAAGCTTCCGCCCGCCCCATGACGATACAGTTGGTGATGATCAGACCCACAAACACAGACAGCTGTTTGGATAACTCATAGGAGAACGCTTTCAGCAGCTGGTCAACCACGATCACCAGTGAGGCGATGATGGTCATTTGCACGATGATGCGCACACTGTTGGGAATAATATGGCGGATCAGCGAGATAAACAGGTTCGAAAACCCGGTGACGACGGTGACTGCCAGCGCCATGACAAACGCCGTTTCCATTTTGCTGGTAACGGCCAGGGCAGAACAAATCCCCAGAACCTGCAGCATGATCGGGTTATTGCTGATAAACGGGCTGAGCAGCACCTTTTTTGCTTCGTTATGATCAGTCATGTTGTAATTCTCCGCTACGCAGTTTGCTCAGGAAAGTGCCATACCCATGCTGTCCCATCCAGTATGCAAACAGGTGTTCAACACCGTTACTGGTCAGCGTGGAGCCGGAGAGACCATCTACCTTATGCCGTTCCGACAGGTCCGCGTGGCCCTTGATGATCTTCAGCTCAAATTGTCCGTTAGCGTTATAAAACTGCTTGCCCGGCCACAGTGCCTGCCAGCGTGGATTCTGGATTTCACTGCCCAGACCGGGGGTTTCGCCATGATCATAAAAGGTGATGCCTTTAACCGTATTGCCGTCAGGTTGCAGGGCGATAAAACCGTACATGGTTGACCATAAGCCCTGTCCGTAAACCGGTAATATCAGGGTTTCAGTTTGTCCCTGTTCATTTTTGACAAAGTACACCGGTGCCAGTTTTGCACGGCGACGGATCCCGGCGACATCGCTGTCTGCCGGAATGGCAATACTGCGGGCCGGATCTTTTGCGGCGCGGACCATGTCATAGGTATCTGCATTGCCGGCCACAAATTCACCGGTGGTTAAATCGATCAGCTCAGCCTTAATGCGTTGCTGATAGGTCTGGCGAATATTTTCCTGTGGCAGCTGCGCCACGCTCAGAATATTGGCCTGACGGTCACGGGCTTTGGCTGCCTCCTGCCAGGGACGCAGACCTACGGCGGAGCCGGCTACCAGAATGGAGCAGATCAGACAGAGTCCGCCGACCACCGCAAAAGTTCTGCCAATGGAGTCGTGTTGATTAGCCACGGGCGATCCTCCGCTTGATATTGGCTTGGGCGACAAAATAATCGAATAATGGCGCAAACAGGTTGGCGAACAGGATCGCCAGCATCATGCCTTCCGGGAAGGCCGGATTGACGACCCGGATCAAAATCACCATGACGCCGATCAGTGCGCCATACCACCATTTCCCGGGATCGGTAAACGAGGCGGATACCGGATCGGTTGCCATGAAGGCCATCCCGAACGCAAAACCGCCCAGTACCAGATGCCAGTGCCAGGGCATGGAGAACATGTGGTTGGTCTCGGAACCGATGACATTAAACAGGGTTGCGGTTGCCACCATCCCGAGCATCACGCCGGCAATAATGCGCCAGGAAGCAATGCCCATGTAAACGATGACGGCCATACCGAGCAGGATCATCAGGGTGGATACTTCACCGATGGAGCCGGGAAGATTGCCAAGGAACGCATCTATCCAGTGAATCGGTTGTCCGGTACTGTTGTTAATCAGTGCGTGCTGACCCCCGGTCATCCACTGACTGAGTGAGGTAGCGCCGGAATAACCGTCAACCGGTACCCATACTTTGTCTCCGGAAATCTGTGCCGGATAGGCAAAAAACAGGAAGGCCCGGCCGGCCAGTGCCGGGTTCATGAAGTTTTTACCGGTGCCACCGAACAGCTCTTTTGCTACCACCACCCCGAATGAGATGCCCAGCGCTGCCTGCCAGAGAGGCAGTGTCGGCGGTACAATCAGCGCGAACAGGATGGAGGTGACAAAGAAGCCTTCATTGATTTCGTGTCTGCGCACGATACAGAACAGCACTTCCCAGAACCCGCCGATGGCAAACACGGTGAGGTAAATCGGCAGAAAATAACTGGCACCCAGCAGTATTTTGCTGCAGATACCGGCATCGGCCTGCAGGGAACCGCCCAGCAGTGATGTCAGCCAATAGTGCCAGTTACCGTCGATCAGCTGGGCCAGTGAGGCGGCACTTTGCTCACCCAGCGCCAGGATGGTCTGATTCCCAATGTTATACATGCCCCAGAACATAGCCGGAAATACCGCAAACCAGACCATGATCATGATGCGTTTCAGATCAACGTTGTCACGAATATGTGATGATTTGCCGGTGACCGTGCCGGGGGTATAGAAAATAGTCGCGGCCGCTTCATAAAGCGGAAACCAGCGCTCAAAACGCCCGCCGGGCAAAAATTGTGGCTCGAATTTTTCGAGCAGATGCTTAAGGCTCATCAATCAGCCCTCCAGTTCAATTTTGGTCAGACATTTACGTAGCAGAGGACCGTATTCTGTTTTGCCCGGGCAAACGAAGGTGCATAACGCCAGATCTTCCTCATCCAGCTCCAGACAGCCGAGTTGCTGTGCGCTGTCGGTATCACCGGCGGCCAAATCCCGCAGCAACAGCGTCGGCAAGATGTCGAGCGGCATGATTTTTTCGTAATTGCCGATAGGCACCATCGCACGCTCACTGCCGTTTTTGGCGGTGGTAAATACCAGACGTTTGACGTTCGACAGATGTCCCATGAAACTGCGGGTCACGGAAAATTTATCCTGTCCCGGCATGATCCAGCCGAGAAACACTTTCTCTCTGCCTTCCGGCAACACGGATACCTGCAGATGGAAGCGCCCCAGATAGTCATGGACTTCCGCGGCCTTGTTTCCGGACAGTACGGAGCCGGAAATGATCCGCTGTTCACCCGCCAGTAGCTGATTGCGGGTCAGCTCACTGAGACAGGCGCCCAGCTGAGTGCGCACCAGACGGGGAGCGCTGACACCGGGACCGGCCAGACTGACAATCCGCTCGTTATAAAGTTCACCGCTCGCAAACAGATGACCGATGGCAATGACATCCTGATAATTGATATGCCAGAGCGTCTTTTTCGCGGATGCCGGTTCGGTGAAATGGATATGTGTTCCCGCTAAGCCTGCCGGATGCGGACCGGTAAAGACCCTTTCCTCCACGTTGGCGACATGTGAATGCGGCAGCGAATTTTCCCCTTTGCACACATACACTTTGCCATCTGTCAGACGGGATAAGAGGGTCAGGCCATTGACGAAGGCGACAGGCTGCTGTTCGATGATCAGCTCAGCACTGGCGGCCAGAGGATTGGTATCCATGGCGGTGACAAAAATGGCTTTGGGTACGGAACCGGGTACCGGCGATTTACTGTAGGGCCGGGTTCGCAGTGCCGTCCACATCCCTGAATTCAGCAGTTGCTGTTGTACCTGCTCACGGGAAAGCTGAGGTAACTCCTCATCCTGATAACGCTGAAAACTGACTGCGCCGATGGTTGGATCCTGAGCAATCACTAACGCCTGGAAAACGCGCTGATGTCCCCGGTGGATTTCTGTCACCAGGCCAGACGCGGGGGCGGTGAATATCACGCCCGGATTTTTCTTGTTTTCAAAAAGAGGTTGCCCCTTTTTGACGTGGTCTCCCACTTTCACCAGCATAGTTGGTTTGAGTCCCGGGAACTCCTCACCGAGCAGCGCGACGTGATGGACCGCTGGCGCCTCATAGATGACTTGTTCCGGCGCACCACTGATAGGGATATCTAATCCTTTTTTTATCGTGATCATTGTCTTTCCCAGTTGATGAACAGAGAAAACCAGAACGACCTACACATCCATTTCCGGGGTGAAGCGGAGTGAAAAGGTGGTAAGTAATAGATCCGTTGACATGACGTAATGAGCATCCTGGCTTTTGTACAGAGGATACCAATATAATTTTTACAATAGTAGTGTGCGCTTTATGCCGACGTCTGATTTTGGGTCTTCTGTTCAGGCATTCGGGGGATCCGCAGCAAAATGCAGAGAAATCATGCTGTTTGCGACCCGCGGGTTTACGGCAGGAGAAAAAAGAGGGCTTGCGCCCTCAGGCATCGATGAATGATCAAAACGGGTAAGATGTGATGATGGAATTTATTCCATCAGGGTCAGTGCATCAGCAAGGATTTTGTCGCCACGCATCATGCCGTAATCCATGCTGTTAATAATGGCGATCGGTTTGTTCAGCTCGCTGGCCTTTTTCTTGAATTCGTCAAATTTATAACGGATCTGGGGGCCTAACAGACAGCAGTCATAATTCGGCAGCGTCGCTTCAAATTCCTCCATACCGACCGCATTGATTTCGACCTCGATCCCTTTCTGGGTGGCAGCCTGACGCATTTTGTTGACGACCATGCTGGTGGACATGCCGGCAGCACAGCAGAGAAAAATCTTTTTCATGGCAAGAAGGCTCCTGTATCTGGTCTCAAACGAAATTATCGGTAATTGTTTTTACACTGTGGCATGGGGCGGCATCATGGTCTGTGAACTGATTCTCAAAATGGGATATGGTGTCACGGTGAATAACCAGCCTGTGGGCTTCGGTGCGTGATCCGGCGTGCGATGTTCTACGTAACTATGTGAGACTGCTGCGATGGCAGGCGGATTTACAACAGAATAAACAAGGCAGAAACGGTTAATGAAATACATTGGAGCTCATGTCAGCGCTGCTGGCGGAATTGAACTGGCGGTAGAACGGGCGGTAGCGATCGGCGCCAATGCATTCGCTTTGTTTACCAAAAATCAGCGGCAATGGCATGCGCCGGATCTGACGGCAAAAACGATTTTGGCATTTCGCACTGCCTGTGAAACAGCGGGTTTTCTGCCGGAACAGATCCTGCCGCATGATTCTTATCTGATTAATCTGGGGCATCCGGAACCGGAAGCGCTGGAGAAATCCCGGGTAGCGTTTATTGATGAGATGCAACGTTGTGAACAGCTCGGGCTGTGTTATCTGAACTTTCATCCCGGCAGTCATCTGAAGGCGATCAGTGAAGAAGAGAGTCTGCGGCGCGTTGCAGAGTCGATCAATATCGCGCTGGATCAGACGCAGGGGGTTACCGCCGTCATTGAAAACACCGCTGGGCAGGGTACCAATCTGGGTTGGCAGTTTGAACATCTGGCGGCGATTATCGACCAGGTCGAGGATAAATCCCGGGTCGGGGTTTGCTATGACACCTGTCATGCCTTTGCTGCCGGTTATGATATGCGCACGGAAGCGGATTGCATTGCCACCTTTGCCGAATTTGAACGGGTAGTCGGATTTAACTATCTGAAAGGCATGCATATTAACGGTGCGAAATGTACGTTCGGCAGCCGCGTGGATCGTCACCACAGCCTGCAGGAAGGTAATCTGGGTACGGCGGTATTTGAATTCATCATGCGTGACAGCCGTTTTGACCGTATTCCATTGATTCTGGAGACGGTAAATCCGGATATCTGGCCGGACGAGATCCGCTGGTTGCGCCAGCTAGGATAAATTTTTACAACCTTGTCATAGTGGTAATCTTGAGCTGGATGGCAAGGTTGTTTATGCTCACAGGTGAATGCCTGCTTTTCTTGTTGGAAGAACATAGTGCTGCGACGTTTCGGGTTACTGCTAATGCTGGTGCTGACAGGCTGGATCCCATTCCAGTCGGTCGCGGCGTGGCAGGCCATGACCCGGTCTGAATTCACTGTGACTCAGCCAGCTGTTCCGCAGGTCGTCGCGTCGTCTGCGGGCGAAATGGTTATGGCAGACAGCTGTCATGGTGACATGACCAGCCCGATGCCTGATCTGACTCAGCACCATAAAGAAGCGCCGCGCGTACATGATATGCAGCAGCATGGCTCACACTGTGCCAGTTGCCTGCCGTTGTGTACCGGCATTCCCCCCGCTATTGCTCCGGTGCGGGAGCTGGCGGCACAAACCCAGCTACATTTCCCGGCGGTAGATTCGCTCTATCGTGACTTCATTCCCGGCGTTCTTTCGCCGCCTCCGCTCACTCTTATCATCTGAATCTTTCAGGGCTTACCGCTCTGTGCACTGACTTTACCGTCAGCGTTTGCTTATAGCTTTATTCCAGCATTTTGGCTGGTTATGCATTGATTTCCGGAGATAAGAGAATGACTTCCACTAATATTAAATTTGCCCGTATTGCTTTGTTCACCCTGAGCGCACTGTTTGCTGTTGGTTCACAGGCAGAAGAGACCATGTCACATGATATGAGCCAGATGCCAGGAATGAACATGGGACAGCAGCAACAGCAGCAGATGTATCCGCTTAATGGCCGGGTTGTTACCGTTGATACCGCCAATCAGCAGGTTACGCTGGAACATGACGCCGTGACTGAGCTGAACTGGCCGGCGATGACCATGCCGTTCAAAATGGCGGATGCCAAACTGCTCGACGGGCTGCAGCCGGGTCAAACCATCATGGCGATGTTCACCACCAAAGAGGGTGAAGCACCGACGATCGTATCGCTGCACACCATGTAATGCGATGAGCCAGTGGCAGTTATCTGTCACCGGCTATGGTTTAAATAACGCCCGGTGAAAAACCGGGTGTGGAGTCGGGCATGAAAATAACATCAGTTTTACTGCTGCTGGCGGGGGGGCTGGCCGGCGGTGCGGCCAGTTATGGCTGGTTCGCGCATCAGGCGGCAAGTACCACGAGCGAAAGCTCGCCGGCAGAGCGCAAAATTCTCTATTACCGGAACCCGATGGGGCAGCCGGACACCTCGCCTGTGCCGAAAAAAGACAGTATGGGCATGGATTACATTCCGGTGTATGCCGATGAAGTGAATGCACAGCCGAAAGATCGCAAAGTCCTCTATTACCGCAATCCGATGGGGCAGCCGGACACCTCGCCTGTGCCGAAAAAAGACAGCATGGGCATGGATTATATTCCGGTGTATGCCGATGACGCGCCGGCCGAAAAAGGGATGGTCAGTATTGATGCCAGCCGCCGGCAGAATCTCGGCGTGGTCTCGGTGGCGGTGACATCGGCGCAACTATCACGGCAAATCAGGGCGGTCGGTATGTTTGCGGTGGATGAGCGCCGGCAATATACTATCACCAGCAAGCTGGATGGCTGGGTGGATAAACTCTACGTGAATGCCACCGGTCAGATGATCAAAGCCGGACAGCCGCTGTTTGAGTTATACAGTCCGGAACTGATTGTGGCACAACAGGAATACCGCATTGCCCGGCAAACACAGCCGAATGCTGCTGCGGATAAGCTGTCACCGGCCGGACTGGGTGGTGCGGCCCTGACCCGTCTGCGCTACTGGGATATTCCGGAAGGTGCTATCCGGCGTTTAGCCAATGGTGGCGATGTGAAACGCACGCTGCCATTAACGGCGCCCACCAATGGCATTGTGCTGACCAAGAATATTACCCAGGGTATGAAATTCAGTGCCGGTGACGCGCTGTATCAGATCGCGGATCTCTCGCAACTCTGGCTGCTGGTAGAGGTATTTGAACAGGATCTGGCTGCGGTCAAAGTGGGGCAGGAAGTACAGGTCAAAGTGAATGCTTATCCGGCAGAGAGCTTTACCGGCAAACTCGCGTTTATTTACCCGACCATGAATGCCGAGACCCGTACCGTACAGGTGCGGATTGAACTGGATAACCAGCAGGGCAGGCTGAAACCGGGGATGTATGCCGAAGCGCAACTGCAGGTTCCCGTTAGTACAACCAGTCAGCTGGTGGTCCCGGAATCGGCCCTGATCGACAGTGGTCACCGTCAGGTGGTGCTGATCGACAAGGGCAATGGTAAATATGTGCCGCGTACCGTTCAGGTGCTGGCGCGTGGCGCAGTCGAACGTGGTGAACGGCAGATTGCGGTTTCCGGTGTCAGCGCGGGTGAGAAAGTCGTGACCCAGGCGAACTTCCTGATTGATTCGGAAAGTAACCTGCAGGCCGCCTTCTCCAGTATGGGAGGAGAGTAGCCATGTTACAGGGCCTGATCCGCTGGTCGCTGCATAACCTGTTTCTGGTGCTGCTGCTGACCTTGCTTACTGTTGCCGGTGGGATCTACGCGGTGATGAAAACCCCGCTGGATGCTATTCCGGATCTCTCTGATGTGCAGGTGATCGTGTATACCGACTATCCCGGCCAGGCGCCGCAGGTAGTGGAGGATCAGGTCACCTATCCGCTGACCTCGGCACTGCTGTCGGTGCCGAAAGCCAAAGTGGTGCGGGGTTACTCCTTCTTCGGCTCTTCCTTCGTATATGTCATTTTCGATGATAATACTGACCTCTACTGGGCTCGTTCGCGGGTACTGGAATACCTGAACGGTGTGTCCGGTAAGTTACCGACTGGTATCACACCGACACTGGGGCCGGATGCTACCGGGGTCGGCTGGGTATACCAGTATGCGCTGGTGGCGAAAAATCAGTCGCTGGCGGCATTGCGTTCGCTGCAGGACTGGACGCTGCGCTATCCGCTCTCTGCAACGCCCGGGGTAGCGGAAGTGGCCAGTGTCGGTGGTTTCGTGAAGCAGTATCAGGTGGTACTCGATCCGCGCAAACTGCAGGCCTACAACATTTCTCCGCTGGAGGTCATGGAAGCGGTCCGCAATAACAATCAGGATGTCGGTGGCCGCGTCATTGAGATGGCGGAAACCGAGTTTATGGTGCGGGCGCAGGGTTATCTGCGCAGTCTGGATGATATCCGTCAGCTGGTGGTGAAATCCGTGAATGGGACGCCGGTCCGGGTGCAGGATCTGGCGCAGGTCGAACTGACACCGAATGAGCGGCGTGGTCTGGCCGAGCTGAACGGCGAAGGGGAAGTGGCGGCCGGCATTGTGGTGGCGCGCAGCGGTGAAAATGCGCTGAATGTCATTGAACAGGTCAAAGCGAAACTGCAGAGTCTGAAAGCCAGCTTGCCAGCGGGAACGGAAGTGGTGCCGGTGTATGATCGCTCGGAACTGATTTACCGTGCGATTGATACCCTGAAAAAGACCTTGCTGGAGGAAAGCGTCATCGTGGCGCTGGTCTGCATCGTATTCCTGTTGCATGTGCGCAGTGCGCTGGTGGCGATCCTGATGTTGCCGGTCGGCATTCTGGCGGCTTTCATTGGGATGCATCTGCTGGGGCTGAACTCCAACATCATGAGTCTCGGCGGCATTGCCATCGCCATTGGTGCGATGATCGATGCGGCGATTGTGATGGTAGAAAACGCGCATAAACATCTGGAGCGGGCAGCCCCCGGCACACTAAGGCGTGACATCATCTATGAGGCCTGCAAAGAGGTCGGTCCGGCACTGTTTTTCTCGCTGCTGATCATCACCGTTTCTTTTCTGCCGGTGTTTACGCTGGAATCGCAGGAAGGCCGGATGTTCAGCCCGCTGGCGTTCACCAAAACCTTCTCCATGGCCGCCGCCGCATTACTTTCGGTGACACTGGTGCCGGTGCTGATGCTGCTGTTTATTCGTGGTCACATCATTGCCGAGCAGAAAAACCCGATCAACCGGGTGCTGATTGCCGGCTATAAACCGTTCATCGGCTGGGTACTGCGCTTTAAGAAAACCACGATTGTGCTGTCGCTGGTGATGCTGGCAGTCACCTGGTTTCCGCTGAAACAGATCGGCAGTGAATTTATGCCGACACTGCATGAAGGAACCTTACTGTTTATGCCGGCGGCGTTGCCGGGCATGAGCGTGACCAAGGCGGCGGAACTGATGCAGCAGCAGGATCGCATCATCAAATCGTTCCCGGAAGTGGAATCGGTGTTTGGCAAAGCAGGACGGGCCAATACCGCGACCGATCCGGCACCGCTGGAGATGTTCGAAACGGTGGTGAATCTGAAACCGGAATCGGAATGGCGTCCCGGCATGACGGCCGAAAAGCTGGTGGACGAGATGGATAAAGCGGTAAAAATGCCGGGGGTCGCGAACTCCTGGACTATGCCGATCCGCGCACGTATCGACATGCTTTCCACGGGGATCCGAACCCCGATTGGGGTCAAGGTTTTTGGTCCGGATCTGGCCGGTATCGAGCGCATTGCCCGTCAGGTAGAACAGGCGGTGAAGCAGGTGCCGGGCACCCGCAGTGCCTATGCCGAGCGCATCACCGGCGGTTATTACCTGACGCTGATCCCGGATCGCGAAGCGCTGGCACGTTATGGCTTATCGATCAACACCGTGCAGCAGGTGATTGCCACGGCACTGGGCGGGGAAACCATCACCAATACGGTGGAAGGACGGGAACGTTACAGCGTGATCCTGCGTTATCCGCGCGAACTGCGCGATACGCCGCAAGCAATTGCCAGTGAAGTACTGGTGCCGACCAGCAGTGGTCTGATTCCGCTCGGCCAGCTGGCCAGTTTGCGGCTGGAGCAGGGGCCACCGAGTATCCGTACCGAAAACGCGGAACTCTCCGCCTATGTGTATGTTGATCTCGGCGATCGGGATATTGGTTCCTATGTGGCGGATGCCAAGGCCGCAGTGGATCAACAGGTCAAACTGGAACCGGGTTATCACTTGAGCTGGAGTGGTCAGTTTGAGTATATGGAACGCGCTAAAGCCCGGCTGACCATCGTGGTGCCGTTTACCCTGCTGATCATCTTCCTGCTGCTGTATCTCAACTTCCGCAATCTGACTGACAGTTTGATCGTACTGCTCTCGGTGCCGTTTGCGCTGGTGGGCGGGATCTGGCTGATGTGGTGGCTGAACTACGCCTGGTCAGTCGCCGTGGTGGTCGGATTCATTGCGCTGGCGGGCGTCGCGGCAGAAACCGGGGTGATCATGCTGATTTATCTCGAGCATGCCTGGAAAGAGAAATTGTCGCAGCTGACCGGAAAGCAGACCCTGGCTATCGCCGATCTGTATTCCGCGATTGTGGTGGGGGCGGCGGAGCGGGTGCGGCCGAAGATGATGACGGTGGTAACCATTATGTGTGGTTTGCTGCCGATCATGTGGGGCACCGGCACCGGCTCAGAGGTGATGCGACGAATTGCGGCACCGATGGTGGGCGGTATGGTCTCTTCGACTGTGCTGACGTTACTGGTGATCCCGGCGATTTATGCGCTGGTCAAACAATGGCAGCATAAACTGCGCTGAAAGCAGACTATGAGAAGAGCCTCTTAAGAGGCTCTTAAATTTTCTTCTTTAAACGGTATCGCCGATTCACGCAGCATTAATTCGCCATGAAAGGTTGGGATGGCAAATGCATCTTCACCGTTGACCAGCCGGATGACCTGATCGATTGCGGTTTTGGTCATCTCAATAACCGGGATTTTCACCGTCGATAATGATGGTGTCATGAACGCGGCCATCATGTCGTTATCAAAACCGAATATCGAGACATCATCCGGAATTTTCAGCCCGGCTTCATTCAATGCACGGTAAGCGCCTTCGGCCATGTTATCGGTACAGCAGAACAATGCGCTGAAGGAACCGCCATTATCCAGCAGTTCCCGGCAAGCCGTGTAACCACTGGGGATCAGGTTCTGACCATGCGCCACCAGATTCGGATTATATTGAATACCATAATCAGCCAGCGCATCCCGGTAACCTTGCAGACGCGCCTGAGCCGTCGGTGTCTGCATACGGGCGGTAATACAGGCAATCTCACGATGACCCAGTTCCAGCAGATGTGTGACTGCAGCATGGGCAGCTTCACGCTGGGCAAACACCACGCAGCGATCGGGTGCTTTCGGCAACTGACGGTTCATGACCACTAACGGGATCGGTAATTCATCAATGATCTCCATCAGTTTTTCTTCCGGAATAAACCGGCTGTACAGCACGATGGCATCGCAACAACGATCAACCAGCATGTTGATGGCAGCAATTTCACGTTCCGGATTATCGTGTCCATCGGTGACGATCAGGTGTTTCCCTGCCAGCTCCGCGCTTTTAGTCGCTTGCTGCATCAGGTCACCAAAGAAGTTGCCGTTGAAGTCAGACAGGATCAGACCAATGGTATTGGAACGCTGAGTTGCCAGCGCCTGCGCCAGACCATTTGGCCGGTAGTTCAGTTCTTGTATGGCTTTATGCACTTGCGCACGCGTACTTTCTTTTACCTGACCGGTATTATTCAGCACACGGGATACCGTCGCTTTTGATACGCCAGCCAGGCGGCAGACATCAGTTATTGTCGCCATATTATCAATCCCCTAAAACTACATCGGGTGAGCAAGATATTGCTCAAAGCCCGAATTATCAGTGTTGATGCTGGCTATCGCAAGGAATGCTGCCGTTTGTCGCAATAACAATTACAAAGAGGACTAACGATAGCGAATTTTCATAACGAGAATGATCAGCACCAGCGCTAATGTCACGCCATTAGCCGCGATAATTGAAATTTGTCCGTTAATGATGCCGTACAACAGCCACAACATCAGACCAACAGCCAGTGCAATATACATTAACAGTGAAATACCGGAGACATCGCGGGTTCGCATAATCTTGATAGCTTGTGGAATAAACGAACCCGTTGTCAGACAACCAGCAGTCATACCCAGCAATTCAACCAGTGAAGTGTCCATGAGTAACATAATCCCGGAAACAAATAATATCCCCTCTCAGCGAGAGGGGATGGTTTATTACAGCTCTTCGCCGTTACTGCTGATTACTTTCTGATACCAGCCAAAACTCAGTTTCTTCTTACGTGCCAGATTATTTTCCTGATCGATGTAAACGAAGCCGTATTGTTTCTGGTAACCATTCAGCCATGACAGCAGGTCGATGAATGACCATGGATAATAACCGCGAACATCGGCACCAAGCTTGATTGCTTCGCCAGTTGCTTGAATGTGCTCACGTAAATAATCAATACGTGGCTGATCCAGCACTTCACCGTTTACGATTGGGTCTTTCGCGCCCAGGCCGTTTTCGGTGATGTAGATAGGGACATTGCCGTAGCGTTTGTTGATACGCATGATAGCGTCAGTCAAACCTTCCGGATAAATTTCCCAATCCCAGTCGGTGTAACGGCCGTTCGGGTTACGCACCAGCTTGAATAACCCTTTCCAGCCCAGTTCTTTACCGGAACCTTTCTGGCCAGAGGTATTCATCTCGAAACCATCGACATCGTAATTGGCGGCGATCATTTCGCGTTTGTAGTAGTTCACCCCGATGAAATCACAGATGTTGTTTTTCATCAGCTCGGCATCGCCCGGTGCAAACACCGGCACGCCCAGCGCAGTTTGTGCCATCGCCAGCAGTTCCGCCGGATACTCACCTTTCAGTACCGGATCATAGAACCAGTGGGTGAAACAGGCTTCGGCCAGTTCACAGGCTTTCACATCTTCCGCACTGTTGGTGATCGGGTCGTTTGGTTGCAGCACGTTCACAAACCCAATCTGACCCTGCACGCCCATTTTGCGGAAGGTTTCCACGGCACGGGCATGGGCGATGAACACATGGTGACAAGCCTGAATGGCGCGTTTCGGATCTTTCACTCCCGGCGGATGCATGCCGGTCAGATAACCCAAACCGGTGAAGACGATAGTTTCGTTGAAGGTTGCCCACAGTTTTACGCGGTCGCCATAACGTTCATACAGCAGACGCGCATAGCCTTCAAATGCATCAATAATTTCACGGGATTCCCAGCCGCCGATTTCATCTTGCAGCGCTTGTGGCAGATCCCAGTGGTACATGGTCAGCATCGGTTCGATGCCGTATTTCAATAATTCGTCGATCAGATCGCTGTAGAATTTCACGCCGGCTTCATTGACTTCACCACGGCCTTTCGGGAACAGACGTGGCCATGAAACGGAGAAGCGGTAGCTCTTCATGCCCAGCTCGGCCATCAGCGCCACGTCTTCTTTAAAGCGGTGGTAATGATCGGCGGCGACGTCACCGTTCGTGCCCATGTAAGTGGTGCCGGGTAAGTGGGAATACACATCCCAGTTAGACAACCCTTTCCCATCGGCATCATGAGCGCCTTCTACCTGATAGGATGCGGTCGCCGCACCCCACAGGAAATCTTTTGGAAATACACTCATGTTATTTTTCATCCTTGCTTAACAGTTTGTGTACTTCGATCAGCTCTTCAATCATCTCGCGAGCCAGCATCGAGGTCATGATGTGGTCTTGTGCATGCACCATGATCAGGTTAACCGGGATTTTTCCAGTGCCTTCATCGAGCCCAATCAGCATGGTTTGTACATCATGGGCACGTTTGGAGGCTTGAGACGCTTGCGTCAGTAACACATCAACCTGAGACCAGTTGTGCTGTTTGGCAGCACGCAGGGCCTGCATGGCGAAGCTGCGCGCTTCGCCTGCATTGATGATCAGTTCCATGACGGTGGATTCCAGATTGAATTCAGCTTCTTCATTCATTGCCAAATTTCCTATTCTTATTCGTTAATTAAGCGGTCTGCGCGTTCATTTCTGCTTCGTTCTCAGCTTCCTGAGCCAGCAGTTGTTTTTCATACACTTTGAAGAATGGCAGGTAGATCAGCAGGTCAAGCACAATCAGACCGATAACCAGCAAACCATTACCCATCTGCCAGCCGGCGCCCCATGCAGCACCGATTGGTGCAGGCGCAGTCCACGGTACCAGCGAGATCACTTTGCCGATCAGGTCAGTAGTAGCTGCGGTGTAAGCAATGGTCGCGTTAACCATTGGTGCCACGATGAACGGGAAGAACAGCACAGGGTTCATCACGATTGGGCTACCGAAAATCACCGGCTCGTTGATGTTAAAGCAGGCAGGAACGATACCCAGTTTACCGATTGAACGCAGGTGCGCTGATTTACTGCGCATGTAGAGCAGTACCAGACCTAAAGTCGCACCAGAACCACCCAATACGATGAAGAAGCTCCAGAAAGGCTCAACAAAGGTGTGAGGCAGTGGTTGGCCAGCCGCCAGTGCCGCCTGGTTCAGACCCAGGTTTACCAGGAAGAAAGGTTGCAGAATACCACCGACGATCGCGGCACCGTGGATACCGGCAAACCACAGGATGTGTGCCAGGAACACCGCCAGCAGGATGGCAGGCAGAGAGTCAGCTGCAGAAATCAATGGTTTGAAGATAGCCATGATTGCGTCAGGCAGGATCATGCCAAACTGATGCTGGATAAACAGGTTCAGCGGGTAAATGGTCAGGATCACAATCAGTGCCGGGATCAGCAGGTTGAACGACTGACGGATTTTTTCCGGTACCTGTTCCGGCAGTTTGATGCCGATGTTGCGGATCTTCAGGAAACGCATCAGCTCAGTAACATAGATGCCGACAATGATGGTCGTGAAAATACCGGTACCACCCAGGAAATTCGCCGGCAGCGTACCGTCTTTCATCGGTGCCGCAATCAGCAGGAACGTCATCAGTGACAACATGGCACATGGGAAGGCATCGATTTTGTAGCTTTGTGCCAGGTTATACGCAATCCCCGCACTGATATAACAGGCCATGATCCCCATCGACATATTGAATGGTGTCATGATTTCATTGAAATAGTTCTTCGACATCGCCAGCCACCATTGACCCAGGGTAAAGGTGGTATCAGGCGAGAAAGGTGGGAAGGCAAACACCAGCAGGAACGAGCCTACAATCATGAAAGGCATCGCACCGATAAAACCGTCACGAACCGCCATGATGTGACGTTGGGTACCAGCCCGGGCTGCTATAGGGCTGATTTTGTTTTCGATAAAATCAAAAAATGCATTAGACATAACTTGTCTCCCAGAGACAGTGAGTTGTTAGAAAGGGGCTACAACTTATTACGCCGTCTTATTTTTAAGCCATCATGGCCAGTGCATCAGCGAGGATCTTGTCGCCACGCATCATGCCGTAATCCATGCTGTTAATCACAGCGATCGGTTTGCCTGCGGCTTCCGCTTTTTTCTTGAATTCTTCGAACTTGTATTTGATTTGCGGCCCTAACAGACAGCAGTCATATTTTGGCAGCGTGGTATCGAATTCTTCCATTGCAACAGCGATGATTTCCGCTTCTACACCTTTCTGAGTAGCAGCCTGCTTCATTTTGTTTACAACCATGCTGGTAGACATACCGGCAGCACAGCAGAGAAATATTTTCTTCATGGTTAAACTCTCCAAAGTTCCCTTATGGTGTGTGTCGGAAGAGATTATAGGAAGATGTGTAACCGGTTACAGCAACCGGTTACAGAATGTATGATGGGCTTCGCAAAATCTGATTACTTACTGATCAGGATCGTGATCAGGGCTTAGTTTTGGCGGTTAAAGCGCAGCGCTTCCCAGCTGAAAATCACCAGTGCCGACCAGATCAATGCAAAGGTCAGCCACTTTTGCCAGACGATCGGTTCGTGATAGAGCGTGATGGCAAAGATAAACATCAGGCTGGGGCCGAGATACTGAAAGAAGCCAATGGTGGAAAGACGCAGACGTTTTGCGCCCGCAGTAAAGCAGAGCAGGGGGACGGTGGTAATGATCCCGGCCGCAATCAGCCAGAGGTTCAGAGACAAAGCGTTCTGCGTCAGCTGACTAGTGGCGCTATCTGCATGCCAGAACAGATACCAGACCGCCACAGGTGTTAACATCACGGTTTCGACCAGCAAACCAGTGAGTGAATCCACCGCGATTTTTTTCCTGATCAATCCGTAAACCGCAAAACTGCTGGCCAGAGATAATGCGATCCATGGGAATACCCCCAGAGTCACGATTTGTAATAAAACACCCGAGACAGCCAGAGCGACCGCGAGCCACTGCCAGAAGCGCAGGCGTTCACCTAAAAACAGCATCCCCAGCAGAATATTCAGCAGCGGATTAATGAAATAACCGAGGCTGGATTCCAGCATATGATCATGATTGATCGCCCAGATAAACAACAGCCAGTTGCCGGCAATCAGCAGTGCTGTGGCGGTAAGCAGAGCCAGATAGCGGGGATGCCGGAATACCGTCACTACCTGCCGGCCGGTTTTAGTCCACCACACCAGCAGGATCAGAAACAGACAGGACCAGATAATACGGTGTGTGACAATTTCCTCGGCCGGGACAAAGCCGATATGTTTGAAATAAAGCGGTGCGATACCCCAGATCAGAAATGCAGTAAGGGCATACAGCATCCCTTTGGTCGATGATTTCATAGCAAATGACGGAAAAAGAAGATGAGAGTCAAGCATATACCACAGGCAGGTATATCATGGAACTGGCCACTGCAATTCAGCAGTTAAGTAATTATTTGTTGTCAGATTTCAGGTGAAGAAAAATCAAACCGACCAGTGGCGATGTTGTATCGAACGCAGGGTCCGGTTTGGATTTTCCATCTCACGATGCATCGATGGAACATACTGTTTCAGTAAGCTGCTGATACCCAGCAACAGATGCTCCCGTACCGAGTCAATCGGCTCTTTCCAGGCATATAAACAAACATGTTCCGGGATCAGATGCTTACTGTATTCCAGTAACAGCGTATCCGGCCAGCGTTCCAGCGTGGAAGTATGGCAATCCAGATAGCTGGCGAGCGGTCCACGAACCAGTAAAAAGCGTACCTGCTCCATATCTCGCTGACACAGGCATTTCTCATTGATCTGACAGGTATGCTGATGTGCAGTGCCATGCTGCATGAATAAACCACGTTGGCGGCATTCCATGATGCGATACCACGGCAGTTCATCATTTACGTCATAACCTTCCAGCTCCCGTTGCAACCAGAGCAAAAGGCTTGGATCTTGCGCGGTATGCCGCAAGTGTTCTAACTGACGCAGCAACTCATCACTGCGGATTTGTGCTTTCTGGCCCATAGCTCACTCCTCCCTGCTCATAGTATGGAACGCAATAGCTATCAATGCCGGAGCAGAAATTGACGCATATCAATTCTATTCGAAATAAAACTGTTACGTATAGTTACAAATAAGTATAAGAAGTGAGCGATTTTTGTTCGGAAATTATATGCAAGATAACGGCTTGATTTTAGGTTCCGGCTCACCTGCCTGTATCACTGAGCGCCGTTGTTAATTAGAATGTCAGTATGATTTCTGATTCCGCCATGCAGGATACTTTCTCCGTGCAGTCACATCCGTATCCTCAGCCGTTAGACGTGCTGCGGGAGGTTTTCGGCTATCAGGCATTTCGTCCGGGACAAGATGCGGTAATTGCGCAATTAGTTTCCGGACACGATGTGCTGGCGATCATGCCCACCGGTGGCGGAAAATCGTT
Source organism: Tolumonas auensis DSM 9187 (assembly GCF_000023065.1). NCBI lineage: Bacteria > Pseudomonadati > Pseudomonadota > Gammaproteobacteria > Aeromonadales > Aeromonadaceae > Tolumonas > Tolumonas auensis. The sequence goes on along the minus strand of NC_012691.1, from coordinate 3,265,289 downwards.
GTGCTATCAAATTCCGGCCCTGGTGCGCCCCGGTCTGGCGATTGTGGTTTCGCCACTGATTGCGTTGATCAAAGATCAGGTCGATGCGCTGCGGGCAAATGGTGTCGCCGCGGCTGGTTTACATTCCGGGCTGGCACGTGACGAGTTGCTGGAAGTTTACAGTCAGCTCTGGCGTGGCGATCTGAAACTGCTGTATGTGGCGCCGGAGCGTATCTTGCTGCCGGATTTTCTGGCGCGATTGCAGGATATCCCGCTGGCGCTGATTGCCATTGATGAAGCGCACTGTATCTCGCAGTGGGGGCATGATTTCCGCCCGGAATATGCTGAATTGGGAAGACTGAAACAACTCTTCCCGCAGGTACCCATCGCCGCGCTGACGGCGACGGCGGATGATGCGACCCGCCTGGATATTCTCAACCGCTTAGGTTTGCATGAACCATTGGTACATCTGGCCAGTTTCGACCGGCCTAATATCCGTTACACACTGGTCGAAAAGTTTAAACCCTCCGAGCAGTTACTGCATTACGTACAAAAACAGGCCGGGCAGTGCGGTATCGTCTATTGCACCAGCCGTAAACGTACCGAGGAAGTGGCTGATATACTGAAGGTCCGCAATTACCGCGCCGCCTGTTATCACGCCGGATTACCGGCAGATGAACGGGCCCGGGTGCAGGATGCGTTTATCCGCGATGATCTGGATATTGTGGTCGCCACCGTGGCCTTTGGGATGGGGATCGACAAACCCAACGTGCGGTTTGTGGTGCATTACGATATCCCGAAAAATATCGAATCCTACTATCAGGAAACCGGTCGGGCCGGTCGTGATGGTCTGCCGGCAGAAGCATTATTACTGTTTGATCCGGCAGATATTGAACGTGTCAGAGGATTGCTGGAAAAAAACGAGAATGCCGAACAGCGGCAGGTCGAAATCTTCAAGCTGAATCTGATGTCTGCGTTTGCCGAGGCACAAACCTGCCGGCGTCAGGTATTGCTGAACTACTTTGGCGAATACCATGCCGAACCTTGTGGCAACTGCGATATCTGTCTTGATCCACCGAAAACTTATGACGGCACCGAAGATGCGCAGAAAGCACTGTCCTGTGTTTACCGGGTCGGACAGCGGTACGGCATGGGGCATGTGATCGAAATACTGCGTGGTGCACAGAGTCAGCGGATCCGCGAACTGGGACACGACAAACTCTCTACGTATGGGATCGGGAAAGAACAATCCCATGAATACTGGGTATCCGTGCTGCGTCAGCTGATCCATAAAGGGTTGCTGGTACAGAACATCACCCGGCATCTGGTGCTGCAACTCACGGAAGCGGCGCGCCCCATCTTGCGTGGTGAACAGGCTTTAGAGCTTGCGGTTCCCCGTACCGAGTTGTTATCGGCGAAGAAGCTACGCCGCCGCGAACTGGAACTGGCACAAGGGGAAGATGCGGCGCTGTTCCGTGAATTACGCAAACTGCGGAAACAGCTGGCCGAGGAAGAGGGCATTCCACCGTATGTGGTATTTAACGATGCGACTTTGCTGGAGTTGGCTCAATTCAGACCGACCACTGAATCCGAGATGCTGACCATCAATGGCGTGGGTTACCGTAAGTTAGAACGCTTCGGTGAGGTATTTCTGGAATGCATCCGTGAACATGCTGAACTGTAGCTGGTAAGTTACTGCGTCCTGCGGCAAAATCGCCCTGTGCAGAGGAGAACAGCATGATCAATCCGAACAAAATTGAAGAGATGGCGCGCACTATTCAGGCCGCATTGCCGCCGGGGCTGAAAAGCGTGGGCGAAGAAGTGGACAAAAAAGTCAAACAGGTGATTCAGGCACAGTTAATGAAACTGGATCTGGTGAGCCGCGAAGAGTTTGATGTGCAGACCAAAGTACTGCTGCGCACCCGTGAAAAATTGCAGGCACTGGAAGATAAACTGCAGCAGCTGGAAAAACAGCTGTCAGAACGCGGTTAATCGCAGCAGCAGGACAGAATCAGCGGGCGGAACTCAGCACTGAGCTCCGCCTGTCATTTTAAATGAAGTTAAACGCATCCCCGAACAACTGCTCTTCCTGCACGTCGCGATGACGCAAAGCGTCCCGCACTACCGCAGCCATTTCAAAGCGGCCAGCGACATAGATATCAAACTGGCTGAAAGAGTGGAAGTCGCTCAATACCGCTTCATGCACTAATCCTGCACGGCCCAGCCAGTCATCATCCGGGAACTGGACAACCGGCACAAAAGTCAGATTCTTAAATTCGCTCGCCCAGTTTAAAACTTCTTCCCCTTCATACAGCTGATCGGCTTTCCGCACACCCCAATAAAGATAAGTACGGCGGGGCATCTGATGATCGACCAGATACTGCAGAATTGAACGGGCATAACTGTAACCTGTGCCGCCGGCAATCAGCAGGATCGGGCGGTCACTGTGTTCGCGCAGATACGCATTACCCAATGGCATTTCAATATCGATTTTGCCATTCGTGCGTAATGCTTCCAGCACCTGCCCCGGATACGGGTTCCCCGGTGTGGCGCCAATCTGCAGTTCCAGCACATTGCCCCGGGTAGGCGAGCTGGCAATTGAAAATGAACGTTTATCTTTCTCGCCCATGATCACCTGCAGATATTGCCCTGGTTTATAGGCAATCTGCTGTTCCGGGATCAGACGGACATGCCAGATATGTTCCGCGCATTCATGCAGGGTTTCCAGATGACAGACAGTGCGTAGCATAACATTCCTCGTCATAACGGTTCTTTCGGATACGCAGGTATTTAGTCGAAAATACCCAGCGAATCCCAGAGTTCATCAACACGGCGTTTGACCGCCTCATCCATATGAATGGGAGTACCCCATTCGCGCTGCGTTTCTCCCGGCCACTTATTGGTTGCATCCAGTCCCATCTTCGAACCTAAACCTGCAACCGGTGAAGCAAAGTCCAGATAATCAATCGGTGTATGCTCTATAAGCGTAGTATCTCTGGCCGGATCCATGCGTGTAGTGATAGCCCATATTACGTCATTCCAATCCCGCGCGTTAACATCTTCATCACAAACAATCACAAACTTGGTATACATAAACTGGCGCAGGAAACTCCATACGCCCATCATGACCCGCTTGGCATGGCCGGGATAACGCTTTTTAATCGTGACCACCGCCATGCGGTAAGAGCAGCCTTCCGGTGGCAGATAAAAATCGACAATTTCCGGGAATTGTTTGCGTACCAGTGGCACAAAGACCTCATTCAGTGCCACACCCAGCATGGCTGGCTCATCCGGCGGACGTCCGGTATAGGTGCTGTGATAAATCGCATCTTTCCGCATCGTCATGTGGGTGATGGTAAACACCGAAAAATCATCCACTTCATTGTAATAACCTGTGTGATCACCATATGGCCCTTCCGGCGCGGTTTCCCCCGGCATCAGATAACCTTCCAGTACGATCTCGGCACTGGCCGGTACATCGAGATCACAACTCAGGGCTTTGACGACTTCGGTCCGGCTCTGACGTAATAATCCGGCAAATGCATATTCCGATAATGTATCCGGCACCGGTGTCACCGCACCTAAAATGGTTGCCGGATCTGCACCAATAGCCACGACGACCGGAAATGGCTCACCGGGATGTGCTTCCTGCCACTCACGAAAATCGATAGCGCCGCCACGATGATCCAGCCAGCGCATGATTAGCTTGTTTTTTGCCAGCAGTTGCTGCCGGTAGATGCCGAGATTCTGCCGCTTTTTATACGGTCCTTTCGTGATGGTCAGACCCCAGGTGACTAAGGGCGCCACATCGCCCGGCCAGCAGTGCTGGACCGGCAGCTGATTCAGATCCACGTCGTCACCCGTCAGAATAATGTCCTGACACGGTGCTTTGCTCAGCCGCTTCACCGGCATATTCAGGATCTGCTTGAACAGCGGCAGTTTATCAAACAGATCGCGCAATCCTTTCGGCGGTTCCGGTTCTTTCAGCATCGCCATCCATTCGCCGACATCACGCAGGGCGCTGACATCCTCCTGTCCCATGCCCCAGGCTACCCGTTGTGGCGTGCCGAACAGGTTTGCCAGCACGGGATAGCGGGAACCCTTCGGATTCTCAAACAACAGCGCCGGACCCTGTGCCCGCAAAGTGCGGTCGGCAATTTCCGTCATTTCCAGATAAGGATCGATTTCCTGTTTGATGCGCTTCAGCTGGCCACGCTGCTCCAGCAATTGAATAAAATCACGTAAGTCACGGTATTTCATAAGGGTTACCGGTCAATAAAACTGTTTTGATTATACGAACAGTTAGCCGGTTTGGCTTGCTGCGGACAACCCGGATCGATGATAAACTTCAGCTTGCCGGCAAAACTCATGAATTGATCTGATGACTGAACCTCTGCAAGCCGAATTACTGGCTAAAGTTTCACGTACCTTTGCACTGACTATTCCACAGTTGCCGGCCCCGCTGGCGGACTGGGTCGGGAACGCCTACCTGTTATGCCGCATCGCGGATACCATCGAGGACGAACCGGCACTTTCCTGTGAAGAAAAAGCCAGTTTTATTCAGCTGTTTCTGGATGTGCTGTCCGGAACACAACCTGCTAATCAGTTGCATGAACAGCTGTCGCCACGTCTTTCTTCCGGCACATCGCTTGCTGAGCAGGAACTGATTACCCAGACAGTCAGTGTCATTGCGCATTACCAGCAATTTCCGGATGACGTGCAGCAGATATTACTGCGTGGTGTCCAGATCATGAGCCGGGGCATGGCCCGTTATCAGTATCTGGCCTCTCCGCAGGGGCTGGAAGATCAAACCGCGCTGGATCACTATTGTTATGCCGTGGCTGGTGTAGTCGGTGAAATGCTGACGGCGCTGTTTATTGCTTACCGTCCTGCTTTGTCGGCCAACAAAGAAGAATTGCGTGCGTTATCTGTATCCTTCGGGCTTGGTTTACAACTGACCAATATATTGAAAGATGTCTGGGATGATGCCCGGCGCGGTGTCTGCTGGTGGCCGCAGACATTAATCAGACAAGGAATTGTCTGGCCGCCGACAGACAAGCAAACGCTGACTGCCAGCAGAAAAGAATTAGTCGCCATTGCCAATGGCCATCTGCGTGATGCATTGGATTACACACTGGCATTGCCGGCAGAAGAGCAGGGCCTGCGCCAGTTCTGTCTGTGGGCACTGGGAATGGCCGTGCTGACGTTGCAGAAAATTCAGCGTTCTGACGACTATATTAATGGCAGTAATGTCAAAATTACCCGTAAAGATGTGCGTCGGGTCATTCTCGGTTGCCGCTTAACCGGTCGTTATGACCACGGCCTGCGGTTATTATTTGCCTGGTGGGCGCGGGGGCTTGGTTGCCAGCGGCGTTGTTACCGGCAGCTATACCGGACCGTGAGTTGTTGGTAAGCTAGAAACATAGCTCATGAATACTACTTTTCTGCATCAGGAGAATGACCATGCAATGTCACCGCATTGAAGAACTGCTGGAATTACTACAGGACGAATGGCTGAAAGAGCAGGATCTGAATCTGCTGCAATTTCTGCAGAAAATTGCCACCGAAGCCGGTTATGCCGAACCCCTGCAATCTATCAGTGATGACACGCTGATCTATCAGTTGAAAATGCGCAGCCGCGGCGAAAGCGAAATGATCCCGGGTCTGGCTAAAGACGTGGTGCCTGATTTTAAAGAAGCACTCCTGCGTGCCCGCGGCATTATCAAATAAGGTTTACATGCAATCATCCTTTCAGTTCCAGTCGTTAACCCCAGAGTTGATCCTGTCAGCTCTGGCGGCACAAGGTTTATACCCCGAATCCGGATTAACACCCCTTAACAGTTACGAAAACCGCGTCTATCTGTTTCAGGCCGAAGATCGTGAGCGGTATGTGGTGAAATTTTACCGTCCGGAACGCTGGAACCAGCAACAGCTGCAGGAAGAGCATCATCTGACGCAGCATCTTGTTGCCAATGATGTACCGCTCATCGCGCCATTATCGTTTCAGAGCGATTCACTGCACTATATTGATGGCTTCTATTATGCAATCTGGCCTTACCGTGCCGGACGGGCCGTAGAGCTGGATAATTTGATGCAATTAGAAGCCGTCGGTCAGGCATTAGGGCGCTGGCATGCCAGCGTCACCGGTTATGTTCTGCAACATCGTCCGGCATTTGACGTAGTTAATCGTCTGACTACGTCGGTGAGCTACCTGCTGCAATATAAGCCGTGGGGAAAAACAAAATTACCATGGGAAGAACTGCTTGCCCGGCTGCAACTGCAATTACAGGAACATGAGCTGTTTTCAGTCCCGCAACTGGCTCTGCATGGTGATTGTCATGCCGGTAATATTCTCTGGCGCGATGCACCCGTGCTGCTGGATCTGGATGACTGTGTCATGGGACCCGCCATACAGGATATCTGGATGTTACTTTCCGGCGATGCCCGTGAACAACGTCAGCAGATTTATACCATTCTGGATGGCTACGAAGAATTCTGTGAATTTGATGAGCGTCAGCTGAGTTTTATCGAACCGCTGCGTACCCTGCGGATGCTGAATTATCTGGTCTGGTTGCACCGGCGTTGGCAAGACCCGGCATTCCCACAGGCATTTCCGTGGTTTAACCACAGTGATTACTGGCATAACCAATTCCGCGCACTGACTGAACAAGCGAAATTACTGGATCGGCCAGTCCCGGTTACCAGCTATAACTGTTAGCCGTTATTGCCCCGATGACGTTCGCGGTGGAAGGGAGTATGATCCTGCCCGTCGTTATCAGGGTGAGAATCAACGTGAACATACTGCTTTTTGATTCAGGTATGGGTGGACTGTCCATTTACCAGGAAGTCCGCCGTCGTTTGCCCGGACACCGTTATGATTATGTCTTTGATAACGCCTTCTTTCCCTACGGTGAACAACCGGAACATATAATTACCGCCCGCTGTTGTCTGCTGATTGAACATCTGGTTTCAGAACGACAAATCGACTTGGTCGTCATTGCCTGTAATACGGCCAGCACTATTGTTTTACCTGCATTGCGTGAACGGCTCGCGATTCCTGTCGTAGGTGTTGTTCCGGCGATCAAGCCTGCCGCAGCGCTGACCCGGAATGGCAGTATCGGCTTATTAGCGACTCCGGCGACAGTTCAGCGTCCTTATACATCGCAGCTCATCGCGCAATTTGCCACCCACTGCCAGGTGCTGAAATTAGGTGTTACCGAGTTAGTCGTACAGGCGGAAAGAAAAATGGCTGGTTATGATGTGGATGAACAGGCAATTCATCTGGCGCTGCAGCCGCTGCTGACTCACGCAATGCCGCCGGATACGCTGGTTCTGGGATGTACACATTTCCCTCTGTTAAAAGAAGAGATCTGCCGCATCATGCCGGGTATTCAACTGGTGGATTCCGGTGCCGCTATCGCGAAACGTGTCGCGGCTTTATTACAAGGTAAAATCGCATCAGACGTGACCGATACCGCTGGTCAGGCGTTCTGCACGTTGCTGGATCCGGACGCGCATAAAAAAAGCCGCATTCTTGTCGAATACGGCTTCCACTCTTTACAGCTATTAGAGTTCTGCTGAGTCCGAACTATCGTCTTCTGATTTCAGCAATTCTTTCTTTTCATTCGCTTCACGTACTTTCAAAGTACGTTGCAGGTATTCCGTTTCATTCAGTGCAGCTATAGCGGCATCTGCAGCATCAGCTGGCATCTCGACAAAACCATACCCGCGACGTTTTCCTGTATCCCGATCCTTGACCAACCGCACTGACAGCACCAGGCCATATTCCGCGAATAACTTACGGATTGCT